>JALSSX010000150.1 GCA_026984055.1 Sedimenticola sp.
AGCTATGGCGCGATCCGTTGTTCGTCACGATACATCGCGATCACCCGCTGGCGCGGCTGAATCCGGCGACACTCGACGATCTGCTGAAGCATCCGGCGGTACTGCCTGACAAGGGTACCTGGACCCGCGACCTGGTCGAACAGGCCATTGCCCGGGCCGGTGGCGAGCTGCATGTCACGATGTCCACCAACTACCTGGAGACCCTCGCGATGCTGGTCTCCATCGGCGTCGGCTGGAGCCTGCTGCCAGACAGCCTGGCGCGACGCGACGGGTTCGTCGTATTGGATATCGCCGCGCTGGAACTGAGCCGCTCGCTGGGCGTCGTCCACCATCCGGACCGCAGTCTGCCACGCGCCGCGACCGCGATGCTGGCGATGCTCACCGCCAGGTGATTGAACCACCCGCTCAGTCGCGCCCGAGCCGGGTATGACCGTCCTGTTCCCATTCGCTGGCGTCTATCGCCTCTCGATAGCCATGCCAAGTGGCGTAGCCGATGACCGGCAGGATCGCCGCCAGGCTGAAGAAGCCCGAACCGAAGCCGAGCAATACCGAGACGGCGATCAACGCGCCCCACATCAGCATTACCGGAGTGTTGCGCAATACCACGTTCACACTGCTGAGCATCGCGGTGATCGCATCGACGTCGCGATCCATCATCATCGGCACGGAGAACGCGCTGACGCTGAAAATGAATAGCGAAAACATCATGCCGATCACGCTGCCGATACCGACGAAGGTTAGCAGTTCGGCAACCGCCGGCGCATCACCCATCGGAAAGAAGATATGCACCATGGAAGAGGCCCGCGCCCATACCAGGAACACGATCAGCAAGGCAACGGCGAAGATCATCTGATTACCGAAACGCCGCTTGCCCTGACGCAGACAGGCGAACATCCTTGGCTTGTCGCCTTTCTCCAACTGGCAACTGACTGAATACAGGCCCATCGCGATCGCCGGACCGAGAAAGATGAAGCCGGCCATCATCACGATAACGACGGTGAAACTGCCAACCTGATAGGCGGTATAGGCGATCGCCGCCGCGATCAGCGTCAGGACGGCGCCATACAGCAGGCTCAGTGTCGGCGCTTGCTTGAAGTCTTCCCAGCCGGCTTTCAGCCAGCGGAACGGCGCGCCAAAATCGAGTTTGCGACAGGGCGCGACCATCGGTTTGATGATATCTTCACCGCTTTCTTCGGTGTGATCGGCAAGATGGTTATACATGGCTGTTCATCGAGGTATGTGATTGACTACCGACGACGCAAAAATCGAGGAAGGCGTCGTCTTCCGCTGGCCGCCGTCTCGCGTGCTTAACACCCATTCCGACGACTTCCAACAAGCCTAGACAACAATTCCCATCGCCGATACGCGGACTCACCCAAGGGTGAATAAGGGAATACCCAAAAAAAAATCTGGTCGATTGGCGGCTCACACCAATGGCTCGAACAACGCGCGCAGATCGTCCTCGTCGAATCTTGCCGCTTGCCTGCCTTCGCCGAACGAAGCATCGGCGAGCGCCTGCTTTTTCTGTTGCATTCTGTTGCAGCGCGGCGATCTTCTCCTCCCAGGCCGTATTTGCGTAGAAACCGCTACCAGCTCAGCCCCGGCAACTAACAGGCCGTTGAAAAATGCCATTTTTCAATGGCCTGCGTGCAGTACAAGGATGTACCGCCATTTTCGATGACGGTAAGTCATTGAAAATGAAGGAACCGGGAAATCGCATTTTCCGGTTCCGTCGTTGAAAAAATCCATGGAAGGACTTTTTCAACATCCCGCTTAAAGAAGCACAATCCGGCTTGCGCTCTTACCGGCCGCGAGACGGATTGAATGCCCTTGAAGCCGACGAGATTGTCGGCGAGATACTGACATCCCCGCTTGCCAATCCGTAACGAAACCACCCCGTCTTCGGCGAAATCGTTCGGCCCGCGTTCGATATCCGGTCAAATGAGAATCTCGGCAAGATATTCACATCGAGATACACCGGTTCTACTCCACGCTCAGCGCGTCGACCTTTTGCAGACCGCGTGGCAATTTGTTCCCGCGTCGGCCACGCTCACCCTGATAAGCGTCCAGATCAGCCGGTTTCAGTGTGAAATGGCGCTTGCCGGCATGGATGACCAATTTGCCATCGACCGGCACGCTGGCGATGGCAACGACGTATTCCAGCCGCTCGGCGACTCGTTTCGGCGGGATGCCGATGATCTTGTTGCCCTTGCCACGCGCCATCGCCGGCAGTTCGGACACCGGACACACCAGCATCCGGCCATCGCTGGTGACGGCCGCGATGCGATCACTTTCCGGATCGACGATCGGCGCCGGCGGCAACACCTCGGCGCCCTTCGGCAGGGTCAGCACGGCCTTGCCAGCCTTCTTGTTGGCAACCAACTGCTTCAACCGGACCTGGAAGCCATAGCCGGCATCGGAAGCAAGCAGATACCACTGCCGCATGTCGCCGCCGAGCACCGCATGGAAAACCGCCCCGGGAGGCGGACTCAGGCGCCCAGTCAATGGCTCGCCCTGACCGCGCGCCGACGGCAGGCCGCGCGCCGGCAACGAGTAGGCGCGACCGTTGCTGTCGAGGAAGATTACCGGTTGGTTGCCGCGCAACCGGGCGGCGCCGAGGAAACTGTCGCCGGCCTTGTAGTTCAGCGTGACCGGATCGATCTCATGGCCCTTGGCGGCACGCACCCAGCCCTTCTCGGACAGCACCACGGTCAGCGGCTCGCTGGACGACAATTCGGCCTGATCCAGCGCCTCGGACGCATCGGCGGCGACGATCGGCGAGCGCCGCGCATCACCGTATTTCTCCGCATCGGCCTGAATCTCCTTTCGGATTAAGGTCTTCATGCGCGCCTTGGACCCAAGCAACTTTTCCAATTTGTCGCGTTCGGCAGCCAACGCCTTTTGCTCGGCGCGGATCTCCATTTCCTCGATCCTGGCCAGATGACGCAGTTTCAGGTTCAGGATGGCCTCTGCCTGTTGGTCGCTGAGGGTGAAGCGCTTCATCAGCTTAGCCTTCGGGTCGTCCTCGTGGCGGATGATCGCGATGACCTCGTCGATGTTCAGGTAGGCAATCAGCAAGCCATCGAGAACATGCAGCCGCGCGAGCACCTTGTCGAGCCGGAATTGCAGCCGCCGCCGCACGGTCTCGAAGCGGAATTCCAGCCATTCGACCAGCAGGCCGCGCAGGTCGCGCACCTGGGGTCGGGCATTCAGGCCAATCATGTTCAGATTGATACGGTAGGTGCGTTCCAGGTCGGTGGTGGCGAACAGATGCAGCATCAAGCGCTTGACATCGACCCGGTTGGAGCGTGGCACGATGACCAGGCGGGTTGGGTTCTCGTGGTCGGATTCGTCGCGCAAATCCTCGACCATTGGCAGTTTCTTCGCGTTCATCTGCGCGGCGATCTGCTCTTGCACACGCGAACCAGAGACTTGGTGCGGCAACGCGGTGACGACGATATCGCCCTGCTCGCGCGTCCATTCCGCGCGCATGCGTATGCTGCCAATACCCTTGCGATACATCGCCAGGATATCCTCGCGCGGAGTGATGACGGACGCCGCAGTCGGATAGTCCGGACCCTGGATGTGCTCGCACAGCGCCTCCAGCGTGGCCTTCGGCGATTCCAGCAGATGCATCAGCGCCCGAGCAACCTCGCGAAGATTGTGCGGTGGTATATCGGTGGCCATGCCGACCGCAATGCCAGCGGAGCCATTCAGCAGGATATTCGGCAGGCGCGCCGGCAGCATCGCCGGCTCCTTCAAGGTGCCATCGAAGTTCGGCGTCCATTCCACCGTGCCCTGACCGAGTTCGCTCAGCAACAACTGCGCATAAGGCGTCAGGCGCGACTCGGTGTAGCGCATTGCGGCAAAGGATTTCGGATCGTCCGAGGAACCCCAGTTGCCCTGCCCGTCGATCAGCGGATAACGATAGGAGAAAGGCTGCGCCATCAACACCATCGCCTCGTAACAGGCGCTATCGCCATGCGGATGAAACTTGCCGAGCACGTCGCCGACAGTGCGCGCGGATTTCTTGTATTTCGCCGTCGCCGACAAGCCAAGCTCCGACATCGCGTAGATAATGCGCCGCTGCACCGGCTTCAGGCCATCGCCGATATGCGGCAGGGCGCGGTCCAGGATGACATACATCGAGTAGTCGAGATAGGCCTTCTCGGTGAAGGCGTGCAGCGGCATGCGTTCGATGCCGTCGGAACTGTATTCCATCGTTGACCAGAGAGTTCAGGGGAAACGAAGGGCGCTGACTATAGCCCGACGGTAATGGGAGTTCAATCGTTCATACGATACACCGGATCGAGCTGTTCCCGGCCGGTGATGGTGACATCCAGGTCCTTCAACAGTCCGTCGCCGATGCCGTAGATCCAACCATGCACGGCCAGCGCCTGGCCGCGATCCCAGGCGTCCTGCACCACCGTCGTATGACCAACCGCGCTGACCTGCTTAATAACGTTCAGCTCACACAGGCGGTCGATGCGCGTCGCCTCGTCCGGCAGGGCATCGAGTTCGGCCCGATGCTGCAACCAAGTGTGTTTGATGCTATGCAGCCAATTGTCGATCAGGCCATGTTTGGTGTTCGACATCGATGCCTTCACCCCGCCGCAGCCATAATGTCCACACACGATGATGTGTTTCACCTTCAATACATCGACGGCATATTGAATCACCGACAGACAATTGAAATCGTATTGCACCACCAGATTGGCAACATTGCGATGCACGAACAACTCGCCCGGCGGCATGCCGACGATCTCGTTGGCCGGCACACGGCTGTCGGAGCAACCGATCCACAGATAAGCCGGCGACTGCTGCCTCGCCAGCCGCGAGAAAAAATCCGGATCTACCGATGTGATGCTGTCCGCCCATTCCCGGTTGTTCTGGAAAAATCTGTCAAGTAACTTCATATTTCATTTCCATGAATATGGATAAATCAGCGAAATTCCCTAGCTGCCGAATCTACCTCCGGCTATTCCTCCCGGGCTGCGGACACGCTGGGATAGCGCTCGGAAGTTACCGTATAGAGATAGCCTCCCGGCGTCAAATCCCTTATCCTTTGCTTCGCCATTCCCTGGGAAGCCACCACACCTTGGACCACATACCCCTGGCCGCGCTGTTCGCGGCCCTTGCGCTGCTACTCGCGCTGTCGGCGTTCTTTTCCGGATCGGAAACCGCGTTGATGACGCTCAACCGTTATCGCATGAAGCGACTCGCCGACGCCGGTCATGGTGGCGCGAGAAAGGCTGAGCGGCTGTTGAGCCGGCCGGACCGGCTGATCGGCCTGATCCTGCTCGGCAACAACTTCGTCAATATCCTGGCCTCATCGCTGGCAACCGTCATCGCCCTACGCCTCGGCGGCGAGGCGGCGATCGCAGCCGCCGCCGGCATCCTGACTTTTGTCGTGCTGATCTTCTCCGAGGTCGCCCCGAAAACCCTCGCCGCGTTGCATCCGGAGAAGCTCGCCTTCCCCGCCGCGCACGTCTATTCGCTGTTGCTAAAGCTGACCTGGCCACTGGTGCGCATCATCAACCTGCTGGCCAACCAAGTGCTACGCCTGCTGGGTGTCAGCCCGGACGAGATTGCCGAGCATGGACTCGATAGCGAGGAACTCCGCGCGGCGGTGCATGAGGCCGGCGCGCTGATCCCCCGGCGTCATCAGCGCATGCTGCTCGCGGTGCTGGACCTGGAAAAGACTCGTGTCGAGGACATCATGGTGCCGCGCAACGAGATCGACGGCATCGATCTCGACGACCCGCTCGACGACATTGTCCAGCAATTACGCGATATGCCCTACACGCGCATCCTGGTGTTCTCGGGGGGCATCGACAGAATCATCGGCTTTGTGCATGCCAGAAAACTGATGCAGGCCGCGATTAATCAAGAGCTTGAAAAGGACAACATACGTAAACTCTGCCGAGAGCCCTATTACGTGCCAGCGGCCACGCCGCTGAATCAGCAGCTACTCGAATTCCAGCGCACGCGGCGGCGTATCGCGTTGGTGGTCGACGAGTATGGAGACCTGCTGGGATTGATCACGATGGCCGACCTACTCGGTGAGATCGTCGGTGAATTCGCCACCGAACCGGTACCGAACGATCGTGACGTCCAGCCCCAGAGCGACGGCACCTGGCTGGTGAATGGAGGCGCTAACGTGCGTGATCTGGTCAGAAGCATGCATTGGGACCTACCCACCGACGGACCAAAAACCCTGAACGGCCTGATTCTCGAACAATTGGAGGCGCTACCCAATACCGGCACCAGCATCCTGCTGAACGATTATCCAGTGGATATCGTGCAGACACAGGGTAACGCGGTCAAGCTCGCGCGGGTGCATCCTCGCGTCGAGCGTAAGGACATCTCGATTTTTCGAGATGCCCTTTAACAGGCCGTTGAAAAAGTCCTTCCATGGACTTTTTCAACGAAGGAACCGGAAAATGCGATTTCCCGGTTCCTTCATTTTCAATGACTTACAGTCATCAAAAATGGCAGTCGATTGCCTGTAATTCGTCTACGGGAACACGGCGAACACGTCCGTGTAGACTTGGCCTCGGCATAACCCACGGGGATGTGGGAATATTAGAAATGCCGGGAGCATTTCCAGTACCTTGTCTCGCACATCCCAGGACCGAACTACGGGCAACCTTTTCATGATCCGGGGGTGTTTCCCTCTCATGTAAAGTGAATTCCGCGCAAGAGCGGTACTGAAGACCCCGCAACTTACGCTCCAACTGTCATTACCGTTTAGAGGAATACCATGCAAGCCCCCACCCGCGATATCTACAGCGTCAGTCGCCTGAACAGCGAGGTGCGCTCGGTGCTCGAAGGCAGCTTCCCACTAATCTGGGTGGAGGGCGAAATCTCGAACCTCGCGCGACCGGCATCTGGTCATATGTACTTCTCGTTGAAGGATGAGCAGGCGCAGGTACGCTGCGCGTTGTTCCGTAACCAGCGTCTGAATCTACGCTTTCGGCCAGAGAATGGCGCTAAGGTTCTGGCCCGAGTCCGCATCAGCCTCTATGAAGGGCGTGGTGAATATCAGCTGATCGTCGAACACATGGAAGCGTCCGGCGAAGGCGCCTTGCGGCGCGCGTACGAGGAGTTGAAAAACCGCCTGGACAAGGAGGGCCTGTTCGCTGCCGAGACAAAACGGCCACTACCAGCCTACCCGCGTTGCATCGGCCTGGTGACGTCGCCGAGTGGCGCGGCGATTCGAGATGTACTCAGCGTGCTGCGGCGGCGCTGGCCGTTGGCGCGGGTGATCGTCTATCCCAGCGCGGTGCAGGGCGCGGAGGCGCCAGAGCAACTGTTACGCGCCCTGCGCGTTGCCGATCGACGCCGGGAATGCGATCTGCTGATCCTGACGCGCGGTGGCGGCTCACTGGAAGATCTGATGGCCTTCAATGATGAGCGTCTGGCCCGCGCGTTGCATGCTTTGCATCTGCCGGTGATCTCGGCCATTGGCCATGAGATCGATTTCACGATAGCCGATTTCGTTGCCGATAGGCGCGCGCCGACGCCATCTGCGGCCGCCGAACTCGCCACGCCCGATCAGTGGGCGTGGCGTGAGCGGCTGGCGAAACGCAAGCGCCGACTTGTCCGCGCGGCGCAATCACGCCTGATGCAGGCACGCCACGCGCAACGGCTACTCGCCGGTCGTCTGCAACAGCGACATCCAGCGGCGTCACTTCGACAATGGATGCAACGCCTGGACGAATTGAGCTTGCGCATGCTGCGCGGCATGCCACATCTGCTGGTGGACAAAAGCTATCGCATGGAAAGCCTGCAAGCACGCCTGATGCGCCACTCACCGGCGAGCCGGCTACGGCGACAACGGGAACGCCTGGGCTTCCTCGCCGACCGGCTGGAACGGACAATTCGACAACAACTGAGACTACACCGTGACCAATTGGCTATGCGGACGCATTCGCTGTACACAGTCAGCCCGCTGCAAACCCTGCAACGCGGTTACGCCATCGTCACTTCGGAACCCGATGGCCGGGTCGTCACCAACGCCAGCACGCTGCGCGAGGGAGAACACATACGCGCGCGAATGGCGGAGGGCGGCATCATCGCCCGCATCGAGAAGATTCTATAGGGGGTCTCGATTTTTCAAGATGCCCTATAACCACCCACCGCCAGCCAGACTTCGGGATTATTCCGCGCGCACTGAACTGTCCTGGCTGAGTTGCTCGCCATTGTGGAGAGTGGCCCACGGCCTCGTCACACCTTACCGGGAACGAGATGGCAGGCGCGCTAACTGCCATATCGGGAACTGAAACACCCCGGATCATGGAAGGCCGTCCGTAGTTCGGCCGCGAGATGCCCGAGAGTCCAAGCCGACAGGGACGCATTCGCGGCATTCCCGCGGGTGAAGCACAGGCCCTCTCTGTCAGTATCGTTGACATCCGAGCACGTATTCTCACGCGAATCCGAGGTTCGAGTGGCACGGATTTCTCACCGGGTCGCGTAACGAGGCCGCTCAAGGTGGTGTGATGGCTGGCGTTTGCGACCGAGGGCTGCGCAGGCGTAGTCGACACTACGTTGAGCCGCCCGACCGAGTGAACGCCAGTCAGCGCGCCGCATTGGGCGGTCGCAGTCGTGAACGGGTGAGAAATCCGGGCTAGCCGGGCGATACCGATCAAGACGGAGACATCGCCATGACGATATACTGTCCGCACGTAACCCGGGAGAACAGACCATGAAATTCCATCCTCGACTGATCGGCGGCTTATTGTGTGCCGCTCTGACGCTGCCGGCGACAGCCGGCTTCCAAGACATGTTGAAAGGCGCTATCGGCGGCGGTAATTCAGGCAATGTCGGAGACATGCTCGGCAATGCGCTGAGTGGTGGCGCCAAAAATTTGCCCGGCAGCGAAGTCGCCGCCGGCCTGAAAGAAGCATTGGCAAAGGGCGTCGAGAACGCGATCAACAGCCTCGGCAAGCCAAACGGTTTTCTCGGCAACCAATTGGTACGCATCGGCATGCCGGATTCGCTGAAAACCGTTGCCAGCATCGCGAGCAAGGCCGGTGGCAAACAGTATGTCGATGGCTTTGTCTCCTCGATGAATCACGCGGCGGAACAGGCGACACCGAAAGCCGCGAGGATTCTCGGCGATGCGATTCGCGAGATGAGCGTGGACGATGCAATGAGCATCCTGAAGGGGCCAGACGATGCCGCGACACAGTATTTTCGCAAGAAAAGCGGGAAACGCCTGGAACAGCGCTTCATGCCCATCGTCAAACAGGCGACCGATAAGGCCGGGGCGACCTCCGCTTATAAGAAGCTCCTGAGCCAGGGGAAAGGGCTGCTTGGCGATTCAGCCGGCGGCGGCCTGCTCGGTGGCGCGGTGAACGGCCTGCTCGGTGGCGGCAGCGGTTCGCTGGATCTGGACAAATACATCACCGACAAAACCCTGGACGGCCTATACAAGTACATCGCGATGGAAGAGAAACAGATCCGCTCCAATCCATTGGCACGCTCCAGCGATCTGCTGAAGAAGGTGTTTGGCAACTGACATACCCTGACGGCGATTCAGCCGCCAGGGCCAGCGCCCCACTCTCAATCGAAGGGATGACGCAGAACCAGGGTTTCGTCCCGGTCCGGTCCGGTCGAGATGATATCGATCGGGGTTTCGCAGAGTGCCTCGATCTTCTTCAGATAGGCCTTGGCGTTCACCGGCAGTTTGTCGTAGTCGTCGATGCCGACGGTGGATTCCGCCCAACCCGGCATGTCCAGATACACCGGCTTGCAACGTTCAAAGGCATCCGCGCCGACCGGCGGCGTATCGACCTGCCGGCCATCGAGCTGATAGGCGGTACAGATGCGGATACGCTCCAGGCCATCCAACACATCGAGCTTGGTGATGCATATGCCGCTGACGCTGTTGACATTCAGCGAGCGTCGCAGCGCAACCGTATCCAGCCAGCCACACCGCCGCTGACGACCAGTGGTCGCTCCGAATTCATGACCCTTCTCGCCGAGATATTTGCCATCATCGTCGAACAGCTCGGTCGGAAACGGACCCGCGCCCACACGCGTAGTATAGGCCTTGACGATACCAACGACATAGTCCAGGTCGCGCGGTCCGACACCGGAACCGCTGGCCGCGCCACCCGCCGTGGTGGTCGAAGAGGTGACGTAGGGATAGGTACCCTGGTCGATATCCAGTAATGCGCCCTGCGCGCCCTCGAACATCACGCTTTGACCATTGCGACGCATCGCGTGTAGCTCGCCCGGCACGTCACGGGCCAGTGGACGAATCCGTTCGGCTTGCGCCAGCGCTTCGTCGAGCACCTGCTGGTAGTCGACGGTTGGGAACTTGAAATAGTGCTCCAGCGCGAAGTTGTGATAAGCCATCACCTCACGCAGGCGCTCGCCAAAGACATCCGGGTCCAACATCTCGCCGAGGCGAATACCACGCCGCGAGACCTTGTCCTCGTAGGTCGGGCCGATACCGCGTCCAGTGGTGCCGATCGCTTTCTTGCCACGCGCCTGTTCGCGCGCCTGATCCAGCGCAATATGGTAAGGCAAGATCACCGGGCAGGATTCGCTGATGCCGATGCGGCTGGCGGCTGGCACGCCACAGGCTTCGAGCTCATCGATTTCCTTCAACAGCGCTTCCGGCGACAACACCACGCCGTTGCCGATGAGACAGCGCACATTGTCACGCAGAATGCCCGACGGTATCAGGTGCAGCACGGTGGTCTTGCCATCGATGACCAGTGTATGCCCGGCATTGTGCCCGCCCTGAAAACGCACCACCGCGTGCGCCTTGTCGGTAAGCAGATCGACGATCTTGCCCTTGCCTTCATCACCCCATTGCGTACCAATGACGACTACGTTTTTACCCATTGAACTAACTTCCAAAGATTACTGTACTTGCCAGCCATCCGGGGTATTCACCAGATGCTGAATATGTTGATACTGATCGATGCTGGCGCCCGGCAGATCCCACAACACGCGATGACCATCGGCACGCAACGCGGCGACCGCCGCCAGCAACGTGGCGTCATCGCCCCAGGGCGCGAGTATCACGCGTTCCGGCTCGGTTGGCTCGCGCAGCCTGCCGCTGATGCTCAGCAGATTTTTCAGATCCGCGCTGAAACCGGTAGCGGGTCGGGAACGGCCAAAGGCCGCGCCGACCGCATCATAACGACCGCCACGCGCGACCTCCTCACCCGACCGCGGAGTAAAGGCGGCGAACACGATGCCAGTGTGGTAGTTGTAGCCACGCAGTTCCGCCAGATCGACATGTAATTCGAGGTGCGGAAAACGCGCGCGCACGCTGTCGGCGACACGGCGCAGATAGGCTATCGCCCGATGGACGCCATCCGGCGCGCCAGCCAGAAGCCGATCAGCATCGGAAAAGGCGTCCTCGCCGTTGAGTTCCGGCAGGCGCAGCAGCATTTCGCGGCGCGATGCGTCCATGTCGATCTGCCCGAGCAGTGCCTTCAGGGCCGGAATCGACTTGCGCTGAACGGCGTTGAACAGCGCCAGCCGGCTATCGTCGGCCAGTTCCAGATCAGCGATCAGGCCGGCAAAGATACCGACATGACTCAGGTCGAAAGAGAAATCCTGCAATCCACTGGCGCGCAGGGTATCGATCGCCAGGCTGATGATCTCGATATCGCTCTCCATGCCCGAATGGCCATACAGCTCCGCACCGATCTGCAAAGGGCTGCGCGAACTGCCGAAGCTGTTCTGTTGCGCGCGCAGCACGGTGCCCAGGTAGCACAACCGCGCCGGACCCGCCAGCCGGAGCTGATGGGCATCGATGCGCGCCACCTGTGGCGTCATGTCGGTGCGCACTCCGAGCAATCGCCCGGAAGCCTGGTCGACCAGCTTCAGCGTCTGCGAGTCAAGATCACCACCGGCGCCAACCAGCAGAGCATCCAGATATTCGACGAACGGCGGGATGACCAGTTGGTAGCCCCAGGAACAAAACATGTCGAGCAGCTCACGGCGAACCTGTTCCAGACGGCCGCTAACCGGCGGCAACACCTCGTCTATACCCTCTGGCAACAGCCAGCGTTTGTTTTTCATCACGTTCAATTCACTAGATAAAGCAGGACGAGACCCGCCATCATACTGACAAAGCCACCGATGCGCAGGGTGGCATCATCCAGCTCCAGCAGGTTCCTCGCCATTTTGCGTAACGTTGCCGGCGACAGAAAGGGTAGTATCCCCTCTAACACCAACAACAGGGCGCTTGCGATCCAAAGATCATGCCACATGGCGGCCATCCCAAAAAAAGCCGGGGTTCAAGGCCCCGGCTTGTCATTTCCCAAGACCAGATGACGCTATTTTTTGGAATTGAAAAAACGGAAGAATTCAGAATCCGGCTTCAGCACCATCACGTCGCCCTGACCACCGAGCGCATTGCCGTAGGCGCTCAGGCTACGCCAGAAGGCGTAGAACTCAGCGTCCTTGGTAAACGCATCGGCATAGATCTTGGCTGCCTTTGCGTCGCCTTCACCGCGCAGTTTCTCCGCGTCGCGATAGGCCTCGGCGAGAATCACCACGCGCTGGCGATCGGCATCCGCACGGATGCGCTCGGCGGCTTCCGCGCCCTTCGCGCGTAGATCCCGCGCAACGCGTTCGCGTTCCGCGCTCATGCGTCCGTAGACCGATTCACTGACCTCGGCCGGCAGATCGATCTGCTTGACGCGCACATCGAGTACCTCGACGCCCAAGTCGTTGGCCTGTACATCGGCATTCTTGGTCAGCAGATCCATGATCTCCTGGCGCTCACCAGAAACCACTTCCTTGATGGTGCGTTTACCGAACTCGTTACGCAACGCGGTATTGATGCGTTCCGCCAGCAAGCGTGAAGTCTTGTCCGCGCTGCCACCGGTGGAACGATAGTATTGCGCGACATTGGCGATGCGCCATTTGACGTAGGAATCGACGATGACATCTTTCTTCTCAAGGGTGAGAAAACGTTCCGGGCGCGCATCCAGCGTGCGCAGGCGCGCATCGAACTTGCGTATCGTGTTGACCAGCGGCCATTTGAGATGAATCCCCGGTTCGTAATCCGATGCAATGATCTCGCCAAAGCGCAGCTTGATGGCCTTTTCCCACTGATAGACGAGAAAGACCGAATTGAACACGACGATGGCAAGGACCACGCCGAGAATGATCAGCAGCGGTGACTTATTGTTCATCAGCGCATACTCCTACTGCGTTCACGCGCGACATCGCGAATATTCTTGGACGAGGTCGAGTGAGCCGATCGACGCGGGATCACCGTGCCCATGGACGCGCTCGGCATGCTAGAAAACAGACTCTCCGGAGCGGCTTCTCCGCTCTGGCCGCCTTGCATCAGCTTGTCGAGAGGGAGCAAGGTCAGGTTACCGGAACCATCGTCGTCCAACAGCACCTTCCTGCTGCGCCGCATCACATCCTCGATGGTATCGATATACATGCGCTCGCGGGTGACCTCTGGCGCCGCCTGATATTGCACCAATACCGCCAGGAAACGCGCGGTCTCACCCTCGGCATCGGCAATCACCTTGGCCTTGTAGGCCTTGGCGTCCTCGCGGCGACGCGCGGCGGCGCCTCGCGCCTTCGGCACGATTTCCTTGGCGTAGGCATCCGCCTCGTTCTCCAGGCGCTCCTTGTCCTCGCGAGCCTTGATGGCATCGTCGAAGGCCGCCTTGACCTGTTCCGGCGGCTTCGCCGGCTGCATATTGACGCTGGTGACTTCGAGGCCGGTACGGTAATGCTTCATCAACGCTTCGATACGGCCCTTGATATTGGACGCGATCCGCGAACGCCCCTCGGTCATGATGAAGTCCAGTTCGCTACGACCGATGACCTCACGAAC
>JALSSX010000151.1 GCA_026984055.1 Sedimenticola sp.
CTGGGCCATGCATAAACCGGCGGGCTACCGCCGGCTTCCGGCAACTTGGCGAGAATCCAGCCGGCGCAGTCGAGTGATTGGATATCGCCGTGGGTGATGACTTCATTGAGCTTGGCCTTCAGCTTGTCGCCTTCGAGATCGTGGATCCTGGCATAGTAGCTGGCGTCGTCGAATTTGGGAATGTCGGGCTTTTCGCATTCGGGGGCGGCGTGGCCTGTCGTCCAGGCGAGCAGCAGAAATAGGGCTGCGAGAGTGGGATTCATCGGCGAGCCTCCAATGGAAAAGAACCGATGATAACAAAGTTGCCCGGCTTGGCGATGATGGTGGGCGTGTTTCGCTATCCGGTTTTACTTGGAAAGCGAAGTATTGCCCCGTATCATGCGGAGGCATGCGTGCAGGTTTTAGAAAATCGTTGGCGGTAGTACTCGCGTTGGCCGTGTTGCTGTTGGGCTTTCAGTCCATCAACGCGGAGTCATCGTGTTCCGACCGGATGACGATGGAACCGATGGCGCGGGCCTTGTCGCTTTCCGGCCAGGCCAAGCCGCGCTGCCCGCAATGCGCCAGCGAGCACGGTTGCGCCATACCGCATTGCCCGATGGCCGCGCATTGTGTTTTCTTTACCGCGCTGATCGCCTCACCGGTGTTGCCCGTTCGCCTCGATCGTAGCGAGCGCGCCGGGTCGTTTTTCGATACCTTTTCTCCCGCTGCCTTGATCTCGGCCATATATCGCCCACCCCGGGCATAGTCTCCGCTACTGGTTTCTTGCGAGACCGTTCGTACCGCGGCCGTGACCATGCATGGTTCTCGGCTGCCGCATGTCATCGTTCCCGATCGTGAAGGCGCGCATGCCAGTCATCCGGCGTTTGCATGGCTGATTCGCTTAACGCTCTCTCCCGGGACGGTTCGTACCGGAGTTTTCTCTATGTATCCGAATCCAGGCCGGACATCCCGGCCACGCGCGCCGTGCGCGTTATATGTCGTTGTTTTTCTGCTGTTTCCTTTTTCATTGGCGGTCGCGGGTGAACAGCAGTCACTGACCTTGAGTGATGCCGAGTATATCGCGCTGAGGGATGATCCCGGGGTCGCCGCGAGCTTGGCTCGCGCCGAGGCGCTACACGCGGATGCGGTCGCCGATGCGCGGTTGCCTGATCCGAAGCTGCGCACCGGCCTGTATAACCTGCCGTTGGACGATCTGGATATCAGTCGCGTGCCGACCACTCAGCTGAGGGTGGGCATTCAGCAGACGTTTCCGCGCGGCGATACGTTGAAATTCAAGGCGCTGCGCACCGAATCCCAGGCGTTGTCGGAGAGGGTTCGCGCGCACCAGCGGCGCGGCGCGATCCGGCGCGATGTTAGAAAGACTTTTCTGGATGTCTATTTTCAGGTGAAGGCGGCACGCATCATTCGTTCGAGCCGGCGACTGTTCAAGAGCCTGACCGAGATTACCCGAGTGCAGTACGGTTCGGGTGGTTCATCGCAACAGGATGTGTTGCGCGCGGAACTGGAGTTGTCGCGCCTGGACGATCGTCTGATCCAGGTGAAGACCCGAGAGGATCTGGCGCGCGCGAAGCTCTCCCGTTGGATCGGATCAGCGGCATGGCGACGACTGCCGAAGTTCTTGCCGGTGCTGCCAAGTGCGCCGGACGAAAAGGATGTGTTGGGACATCTGGAGAAACATCCAGAGATCGGGATTCGCTCGGCGATCATTGAAACCCGCCGGCAATCTATCGCGATCGCGAAGCAGCAATACCGGCCGGGCTGGACCGTTGGCGCCGAGTACCGCATGCGTTTTGGCGATGATCCAGATGGCTCGGGCCGTTCGGACATGGCGGCATTGATGCTGACGGTCGATCTGCCGTTGTTTCCGGAAAAGCGCCAGGGCAAGCGTCTGATCGCCAGTCGAAAACAGGCCGACGCGGCTTTCCTCGAACGTGACAACCGCTATCGCCAGTTACGTGAGCAGGTTGTCGCCACGACGGCGAATCTGAAACGCCTGAATGAGCGCATCCGACGCTATGACAACCGCCTGAGCCGTGAGGCCAGGGCCAATGCGCGTGCCGCGCTGGAGGCCTACCAGAATGGGACGCTCGAATTTACCGGTCTGATGCGCGCGCGCATCACCGAATTGGAGATTCGTTTGCAGGCGCTGAAACTGCGTGTTGATCGCCTCAAGAACCGCGCCACGCTGCTCTATCTTGCTGTTGGAGAAGAACAATGAAAAAAATACTTCCGATGCTGTGTGTCGCTGCTTCGCTGATTGCCGGTCAGGTCGTTTCGGCGGCCGGGGACGGCGACAAGGCGATCCTCTACTGGGTTGCGCCGATGGATCCCAACTATCGCCGTGACGCACCCGGCAAATCGCCGATGGGCATGGATCTGATTCCCGTGTACGCCGAGGCCGATGACAACGGCAGTGACGTGACCATCTCGCCCGCCGTGGTGCAGAATCTCGGTGTGCGCAGTGAAGCGGTCGAGATTGGCAGCCTGTCGCGATTGATCGATACCGTCGGCTACATCGATTATGACGAATCCCGCGTCACTCATGTGCATCCGCGTGTCTCCGGCTGGATCGAGGGGTTGCGGGTGAAGTCCGCTGGAGAACGCGCGAAGAAGGGACAGGTGTTGTTCTATCTCTATTCTCCGGAACTGGTGAATGCCCAGCAGGAGTTTCTGCGTGCGCTGAACAGTGGTGAGAAGGGGCTGATCGATGCGTCGCATGATCGCCTGCGGGCATTGGGTATCGACTCCACTACCATTGCCCGCTTGCGCAAGACGCGCAAGGCGCGGCGGACGATTGCGATTCATGCCGCGCAGGATGGCGTGGTCTCCGAGCTGAGGGTCCGTGAAGGCATGTATATCAAGCCGGAGATGAATGTCATGACGCTAGCGGACCTGTCCAGCGTGTGGTTGATCGCCGAGGTGTTCGAGCGCCAGGCCGATTGGGTGCGTACTGGCGACAACGCCGAGGTGCGTCTGCCATTTCTTCCCGGCAAGG
>JALSSX010000152.1 GCA_026984055.1 Sedimenticola sp.
CGCCTTTTCTGCTCCGCGACCGTGCGTGGGGCATGCAGCCCGGCGCGCGCGTGGCTGTAATAGACCAATCCGCTGCAATCGAAGCCTTGTGTGGGCGATGCGCCGCCGAAGCGGTAGGGCGCGCCGAGCATGTGTTGCGCGCTGGCGACGACACGCTCGCCGGCGGATGGAGCGCGCGATGGCGCGCCGGCGCAGCCACCAAACACGATCGTGAGTAGCGACAGCACGAACCAGCGGCCAGTGGTCGTCATGCCCACGCTGGATTTGGCTCAGCCTATACCAGGACTTCCATCGGTGGCGGTTGACTTAGAAACAGATGCGGGCTGGCGGTATAGCCGTAGGCGCCGGATTGCATCACCGCGATCAGGTCACCGGGTTCGGCTGCCGGCAGTTCCATGTTGTCGCCGAGGATGTCCAACGGCGTGCATAGCGGACCGACCACGCTGACGGTCTCGTGAACCTTGCCATCGGCGTTGGTCGCGTTGATCACCGGGTAGTTCTTGCGTATCACCTGGCCGAAGTTGCCGGACGCCGCCAAGTGATGGTGCAGGCCGCCGTTGGTGATCAGGTAGGTCTTGTCGCGCGAGATCTTCTTGTCGATGACCTCGCAGATGTACACACCGGCCTCGCCGACCAGGTAACGGCCGAGTTCGACGACGATTTCGGCGCCGGGCAGTGCCTGTTTCACGCCGGGCAGTCGGGCATCGAGGTTGTCGGCCACTGGCTTCAGATCCAGGCGTTGCTCGCCGGGGAAGTAGGGAATACCATAGCCGCCGCCGATGTTCAGCAGTTCGACCGACGTTGGCGCGGCTTCCGCTAGGCGAATGGCGAGTTCGAAGGTTTTATCGTTGGCCTCGATCAGTGCTTGCGGCTTCAGGTTCTGCGAACCCGAGAAGATATGGAAACCGCGAAAATGCAGATCCCGCCCCGCGATCCGTGCGAGCAGGGTTGGGATGCGTTCGGCATCGATGCCGAACGGCTTGGCGCCGCCGGCCATCTTCATGCCGGAGGCCTTCAGTTCGAAATCCGGGTTGACGCGCACCGCGACGTGCGGACGGATGCCGATGCGCTCGCCGATCGTGGTGATGCGCTCGGCTTCGCCCTCGGACTCCAGGTTCACGGTGACGCCGGCGGCGACGGCTGCTTCCAGTTCGGTGTCCGATTTGCCGGGACCGGCAAAGCTCATCTCGGCCGGATCGACGCCGGCATCCAGCGCGACGCGCATCTCGCCGTGCGAGGCGATATCGAAGCCGTCGACCAAGCCTGCCATGTGTTGCACCAATGCGGGCATCGGATTGGCCTTCATCGCATAATGGACGCTGATGGCGTCCGGCAGGGTATTGCGTAGTTGCGTGACGCGCTGCGTCAGCAGGCCGCGATCATAGGCGTAGAAAGGGGTCTGGCCGACACGGCTGGCAAGTACGCGCGCGGGTACGTTGCCGATGCTCAGTTGCCCATCGATGAGCGGGAAATCGTCGTTCCGGGCGTGCGAGGGTTTCTTCTTTGCGTTCATGAGGCGTCCTGAAAGATGTCTTTGTGCTGTTCGGCAAGGGCCTTGCGGTCGATCTTGCCGTTCGGGTTGCGCGGCAGATTGTCCAGATAGCGGATTGCGTGCGGCACCATGAAGTTCGGCAGTTGCTGCTTGCAGTGGAGTAGCAGGTTGTCCTCGTCGGGCTGCTCGGCGGTGCAGATCAGTAGAATCCCCTGGCCGATGCGTGGATGCGACAGGCCGAGGGCAACGGCTTCGGTGATCAGGCCGCTGGCGTAGAGCACTTCTTCGACCTCAGACGGGCTGACGCGGTAGCCAGAGGTCTTGATCATCTCATCGTTGCGACCGATGAAGTACAGATAGCCTTCTTCGTCTCGCCTGACCTGATCCCCCGACCAGACAGCGATCTCGGTCAATGGCAGGCCGTCCGGCTGAGCGGGGACGGGCTTGAAGCGTTCGGCGGTCTTCTCCTTGTCGTTCCAGTAACCCAGTGCGACCAATGCGCCGCGATGCACCAACTCGCCTGGCTCATTGGCGTCGCATTCGCTGCCGTCCGGGCGCACTACCATCAGTTCGGCGTTGGGGATTGCCTTACCCATCGAATCCGGGCGCTCGTCGACCTGATCTGGTGGCAGATAGCTGGAGCGAAAGGCTTCGGTCAGGCCATACATCAGATAGACATCGGTATCTGGCAGCGAGGCGCGCAATTTGTTCGTCGTCGCGATTGGCATCGCGCCGCCCGAGTTGGTGATATAGCGCAGGCTGCGCGCCTCTTCCGGCCATTCCAGATCAGCGAGCTGGTTCCACAGCGGCGGCACGGCCGCGAGACCGGTGATCTGGTGTTTGGCAACCCCGCGAATCACGTCGCGCGGCAGCAGGTAGTCCATCAACACCACTGAGGCCCCGACATGGAAGGCGGTGGTCAACTGGCTGAGGCCGTAGTCGAAGCTGAACGGCAATACCGCCAGCAGACGATCGTCGGCGTGATTCTCCAGGTAGCTGGCGACACTGGCGGCGCCCGCCAGCATGTTGCGGTGCGACAGCACTACGCCCTTAGGGCGGCCGGTGCTGCCCGAGGTGTACAGGATTGCGGCGATGTCGGCGTCGATACAGGCGTGCGGCGAGTGTTTCGGCGTGTCGCTCAGATCTTCCCAGGTATGCGGCAGTAGCGGGAAATCACGCAACTTGTCGGCCGTGCCATTGCTTAGGATCAGCGCGCGGAGATCCGGACATTCGGCCAGCATGCCGCTGAGTTGGGCGGCGCGATCCGGGCTGGTGATCAGATAGCGCACATTACAGTCGCGCAGGATGTAGCCGACCTGGGCTGGCTTCAACTGCGGATTGACCGGCACGAAAACACCGCCGGCCGCACTGGCGCCGAACATCGCTGCGACCGTCTGTGGCATCTTCGGCAAATAGACCGCGACGCGCTCGCCACGTCGCAGGCCGAGACCGAGTAGGCCATTGGCGACGCGCTCCAGTTCGTCGGTCAGTTGTCGGTAGCTCAGGCAAGTTTTCTTGTGGATCAGTGCTGTTGCGTCGGGCGCGCGCGCGGCCTGGAAGGTAATGAGTTCGTGTAGCAAGTCCGTCATGATTTCAAAACAATATCGCAAAAGGTGGGAATTATACCTGTTCGGAAGCGGTTGGTCGTATAGTCGCGGCCAAGCGTAACGAGAGGAAACCCAACCGCACCGTGGGTAGCCCTTGGCTGGGTATCGCCCGATTCGCCGGATTGTGTAGCGCGTGGCTGTCGGGCGGACGGGATATTTGTTAGGCTGTGAGCCCATGAATAGTCTGTTAACTTTCGTTTTTTTCCTGTTGTTGGCGGGTGCCGCCGTGGCCCGGCCTCTGCCCGATGTGATCGCCGGGGTGCGTGGCAGCATTGTCGGTGTCGGCACCTACGAACCAAGCCGTCGGCCGCCGGTAAAGATCCTCGGCACAGGTTTCGCGGTCTCGGATGGCCGTCATGTGGTCACCAACCGGCATGTGTTGCCAAAAAGCATCAATGGCGGGCGCAAGGAAAAGCTGGCGATCTTCTCCGGGCGGGGCAAAGAGACCAAGGTACATCTGATCTCGGTGCTGGAGGTCGATGCCGAGCACGATCTCGCGTTGCTTGGGCTGAAAGACGGCAAAAAACTGCCGGCATTGCGCCTTGCCGGCAACAAGTATTTCCGCGAGGGAACCCCGGTAGCCTTCACCGGTTTTCCGATCGGCATGGTGCTGGGGCTGTATCCGGTCACGCATCGCGGCATCATCTCGGCGGTGACACCGGTGGTGATTCCAGCGATGAGTTCGCGTCGCCTGACACCGAAGATGATCAAACGCATGCGCAATCCCTATAAGGTCTATCAGTTGGATGCGACGGCCTACCCCGGTAACAGTGGCAGTCCGTTGTACGACGCATCGAATGGCAAGGTCATAGGCGTGATCAATAGCGTGCTGGTCAAGTCGACGAAGGAGTCAGCGCTGAAGGATCCCTCCGGCATCACCTACGCGATTCCGGTGCGTTATGTGCGCCAGTTGCTGAAACGCGCCAAGCGGATCAACTGATCCCTTCCCGAATCACACGCCTGTCGTTGTCTCCATGGCCAAGAAAACTGCGTCGAAAAAGAAGACCGTCGGCAAGAAATCGTCGCTGAGGAAAATCGCGAAAAAGACCTCAGGGAAAGCGCCGGCGAGAAAGAAAACCGTCACCAAAAACCGGAAAACGGCGAAGAAAGCTACCAGCCGGCCCGTCCGGCAAGGGCAAGCGAGCAAGGATTCCGTTTCGGCGCGTCGACGCCGTTGGCTGAAGCCACTGCTCGGCGTGCTTCTGATCGTGATACTGGTTTTCGCCGGTTACCTGCTGTGGCTGGACCACGAGGTCACCAGCCGATTCGAGGGCAAGCGCTGGGCGATTCCGGCGCGAGTCTATGCGCGACCGCTGGAATTGTACGAAGGCAAGCGCCTGACGGTGGCGCAATTGTTGGCGGAATTGAAGGCGCTGGGCTATCAGCCGGTGGCCAATCCGCGCCAAGCCGGTGCTTACTCGCGCAAGCGTGGCCATTTCCTGTTCAAGACGCGCGCTTTCGTCTTCTGGGACGAGCGGGCAAGCTCAAGGCTGGTCGATCTGACGATACGCAATGGGCGCATCAGGCGCTTGCGTGATGACAAACACCAGCCGTTGCCGTTGATTCGTCTCGACGCGGCGATGATCGGCTCGATCTACCCGGCACATCACGAGGACCGGGTATTGCTGAAACGCGACGAGTTGCCGGATGATCTGGTGAATGCCTTGCTTGCCACCGAGGACCGCCAGTTCTATAGCCATTTCGGTGTCAACCCGCGCTCCATCCTGCGTGCGCTGATCGCGAATCTGCGTTCGGGACACGCGGTGCAGGGCGGTAGCACCTTGACCCAGCAATTAGTGAAGAATTTCTATCTCAGCAGCGAGCGTACACTGTCGCGCAAGATCCACGAGGCATTGATGGCGCTGTTGCTGGAAGTACACTACGGCAAGGACGAGATCCTCGAAGCCTACGCCAACGAGATCTACCTCGGGCAAGATGGCGAACGCGCTGTGCATGGCTTTGGTCTGGCCAGTTGGTTCTATTTTGGCCGACCGCTGGGTGAGCTGGATCTGGCGCGCATCGCGACCCTGGTGGCAATCGTCAAGGGGCCATCGTATTTCAATCCTCGTCGTCATCCCGAACGCGTGCGTGAACGTCGTGATCTGGTCCTTGGCTTGATGGAGTCGCAAGGCTATATCACCGCGCAGCAGGCGATAGAGGCGCGCAAGCAGGGCTTGGGCGTCACCGAGAAGGGCGGCGCCGGCAGTGCCTTCCCGGCCTTCATGGACCTGGTTAAGCGCCAGTTGCACGAGGACTATCGCGAAGAGGATCTGACTTCCGAAGGATTGCGGGTGTTCACCACACTGGATCCGTGGCAGCAACAGCAGGCACAAAACAAGCTGGCTGAGCGTCTCGTGCGCATTGAAAAGGCGCGCCGTTTCAAGGCGGGTTCCCTGCAAGGCGCGGTCGTCATCGCTTCCCGCGATGCCGGCGAGATCAGCGCGTTGGTCGGCGGTCGTGACGCGCTGATCTCTGGCTTCAATCGCGCATTGGATGCGCGACGTTCCATCGGCTCGTTGGTGAAGCCGGCGGTTTATCTACGCGCGCTGATGGAACCCCGGCGTTACAATCTGTTGACGCGCTTGCCGGATGAACCCGTGCGCGTCAAACTGCCGGGCGGTAAATACTGGGAGCCGAAAAACTACAGCCACAAGGCGCATGGCGAGGTCCCCTTGCACCGCGCGCTGGCCAAATCGTTGAACCTGGCAACCGTGCATCTTGGCATGGATGTCGGCCTGGAAACGATCGCCGATCTGCTCCACAAACTGGGCGTGAAGTCGGATTTCAAGGTCTACCCATCGATGCTGCTCGGAGCCATTGCGCTGCCGCCATTCGAGGTTGCTCAGTACTACCATACCCTGGCGTCGAACGGTTTCCGCGCGCCACTGAAAGCGATACGCACGGTGATGACCGCCGATGGCGAAGCCTTGCAGCGCTATCCGATCTCAGTGGAGAAGGCGGTCGATGAGGCGCCGCTGTTCTTGCTCGACAAAAACCTGCAAGAGGTGGTGCGCGAGGGCACCGGACGGTCGTTGGGGAGGCGTTTTCCGAAATCCCGGCTTGCCGGCAAGACCGGCACCACCGATGAGTTGCGCGACAGTTGGTTCGCCGGTTTCGATGGGGCCAAGGTGATGGTCGTGTGGGTCGGTCGGGACGACAACAAGAGCGCGCGTCTGACTGGCTCCAGCGGCGCGATGCGGGCATGGGGCGATATTCTCGCGGCGATCGGCGCAACCCCGCTGGAACTGACGGAACCGGATGACATCGAACTGCTGTGGGTCGATCCTGAGCAGGGTCTGCTGGCGGCCGAAAGCTGCCCGCGAGCCGTGGTGTATCCTTTCATCGCGAGCTCGGCGCCCGGCACCTATTCATCCTGCGTCAGGCGTAAGCCAGAGACGCAACGCACGGATAACGCATCAGGGGGTATCTTCGATGGCTGGTTTGGGAATGATTGAATCAGGCGGGAATCTGAAAAACCGAGCGATGCCGCGCCTTGCCAAGATGGCTTGGCTGTTGCCGGCGATTATCACGATGCTGCTCGCCGGTTGCGGCCAAGCACCGCACAGAACCGGCGGTCCCGCTCCGGTGATCGAACGGGGTTACCAGCGTGTTCCACCGTTGCGTCCGGCCCCCCGTCGTCCAGCGGAGATCGTCGCGCCACGTCGCGCTGAGCATGTGCCGGAAGCATCCGGCACGCGGATCGCCATCTATCAACGCTCGCCGCCGCCACGCGTGCCGGCCAAACCCGTCTATAGTTCCGCCAGCCGCTCGCTACTGGCGCGCGCCAGACAGCAACAGCGTGACGGTGATCTGGCTGGCGCGGCTTCCAGTGTCGAGCGCGCCTTGCGCATCGAGCCGCGCAATGCCCATCTGTGGCATCGTCTCGCCGAGCTGCGTCTTGCTCAAGAGCGTTTTCGCATGGCTGTCGATCTGGCCGCCAAATCCAACGCCTTGGCCGGTGCCGACCGGCGCTTGAAACGCAACAATTGGTTGCTGATCGCCGATGCCTGGCGGGCCAGTGGCGAGCCGGGGAAGGCCCACCAAGCCGAGATGCGGGCCGGACAGTGATGTTGGGCTTCCACCTGGGCCGATCACGGGAGGCGGTCGATCCGGCGGAGTAGCACCTTGTGCCTGAGAGGTTGCCCGTGGTTTGTCCTCGGAATGCCGAGGCCAAGCCCACAGGGGGCACGGCGTTCCCGCGGACGGACTTCACGCCAACTTTTATGATAGGGGCTGAAATACCCCCGGATCATGGAAGATCGCTTGTGGTTCGGCTACGGGAAACCCGAGGCTGGGCACTGGACATGCGCTCGGCATTTCCAGTATTCCTTACTTTCCTGTGGGATATGTCCAGGCCAAGCCTAACAGGATGTTGAAAAATGGCATTTTTCAACGGCCTGTGTGCGGTACAGGGATGTAGCGCCATTTCGATGACTGCAAGTCATTGAAAATGAAGAAACCGGGAAATTGCATTTTCCGGTTCCGTCGTTGAAAAAGTCCATGGAAGGACTTTTTCAACATCCTGTTAAGGAGGTCTTCACGGTGTTCCGTTCCCGTTCCCATAGACGAATCACAGGCAAGCGACCTTCACGCTCAACGGACCTGATTGATGGTGATCGTCACGGCATTGCTTCCCCGGGTGGGAACGGGGCTGACCGCGCCTTCTAGGTCGCCCGGCGAGGCCATCGGCTGGCCCGATTTAGAGATTCGCGCGCCGACGGTGACCTTGGGGAATGCGGACAGGCGCAGTTGCGGCATCATTGCCATCGAGTCGTCCAGCCTGACCGTCAACGGCAGGTTTGCGGCGCGTTTACGCACCACCGCGAGCGGCATCGGTGGGCCGGAGGTGGCCTTGGCGTAGATGAACAGCAGGTCGTTCGGCGAGTAACGCGTCTTCAATGCCGGGTTGATGTCCACTTTCACCGTGATACCGGGCCTGGCGCTGGTTACCGGGGCAGGGGATGTTGGCGCGGCGGGAGGCATCGCGACCGCCTTCACCGATTCGCTTGCGGCCTTCGCGACCGGAACCCTGGTCGATGGAGCTCCGGCGGTGCGGTGTATCCGATCGATGGTCACCGAGACAGCTTGGCCGCCCTGGGTGGGAACCGGGCCGACGCTGCCTTCCAGATCGCCATCCGACGCCACCGGCTTGCCGGATTTCGAGATACGCGCGCCGATCGCCACCCGAGGGAAGCCAGACAGCTTGAGGCGTGGCATCATCGCCATCGAGTCATCCAGCGTGACGGTGACTGGCAGGTCGGAGACCTTTTTGCGTACCACGGCGAGCGGCATCGGTGGGCCTGATACGGCCTTCGCGTAGATGAAGAGCGTGTCGTTGGGTGTGTACTGGCCCTTCAGCGCCGGATCGATATCCACTGTCACCTGGATGCCCTTGCCGCCGGCGGCCATGATCGATGGCAGCTCCACGGGCGCGGGCATGCCGGCGCGCGAGCGGGCTTCCTTGATCGCGGCATTCAGATCGGCCAGATTCTCACTGGCTGGCGGCAGCAGGGTTTTCAGCTTCTCCCAATGGGCAACGGATTTCTCGAAGGCGCCACGCTGGAATTCAACGACGCCGGCCATCCACAGGCCGTTCGGGTGGTCGGGTGACAGTTTCAACGCCTTCTCGACCAGTTGCGCGGGCTGGCCGCTGAAGCTGTCGCCGCTCAGCGCGGCCAATACATCGGCGTAGGCGAGTAGTACATCGGGATCGTCCGGACTGAGCTCGTAGGCCTTCTTGTAGGCGTTGCGCGCGTCCGTCGGACGTTTCAGCGCGATGTAGCTGCGGCCAAGCAACTCCCAGCCCTGGATGTTGTTCGGGTCTTGCTTCAGCTTGGCTTCCAGCGCGCCGATCATCTTGTCCAGTGGTGGCAGGTTTCTGGCGGCGCCTGCCTGGGCCTGCGTGGCATGCGCCACCGGCGCCTGGGTCAGTTCGTCGTAGCCGCCAATGGCGGAATACAGCGGAAAGGCGATCAACGGAATCAGGGCGGCGGAGACGATGAACCCCCATTTGCCGCTGCCGCGGGCTGTCGTCGCGCGACCGTCGTCATCGGATACGTCGGCCAACAGTTCACGCTCAAGGTCCTCGCGGGCCTTGTCATATTGCTCTTGTTCCAGGGTGCCGGCGGCCAGGTCCGCGTCCAGTTCGACGAGCTGCTGGCGGATGACCTCAATGTTCAGTTTGTTTCGGTCGACATCCTCCTGTTCCTGGGATTTGCCGAAGAACAGCGGAAAAAGGACGAACGCGATGGCCAGCAACGTCAGGCTGGCGGCAATGATCCAGAATAAAGTCATGAGGCAGGTGTGCCGGATTCAGTGGATTTGAGGAGCGCCTCGGCGCGTTGTTTTTCTGCTTCGGTCAGTGTCGACGCCTTCATCGAGGTCTGCTTGCGCAGGATGCGGTAGAGAATCACCGCGCCGATCAGCAATAGCAGGATGGGGCCGAACCAGATCAGGTAGGTCGAAGGCCGCAGTGGCGGCTTATACAGTACGAAGTCGCCATAGCGCGCAACCATGAAGTCGATTACGTCCTGCTTGTTCTTGCCGGAGGCGACCTGTTCGTAGAGTTCCTCGCGTAGATCCTGCGCCAAGTCGGCGTTCGATGCGGCCAGGGATTCGTTCTGGCACACCAGGCAACGCATCTGTCCGAGCAGTTCGCGGAAGTCGTCGGTTTGCTGTTGCTTGTCGAAATGGAATTGCTCCAGCGTGCTCGCCGCGTGCAGCGACAGGCTCAGCCCGAGCAGCAGGGCGGCCAATAATGTCTTGCTCAACTTTCAGCCCTCAGTTTCTTCGCCAACGGGAGGATCTCGCTTTCCAACAGGGAAGGTGTGATCGCGCCCGCATACTTCTTGCGGATGATGCCCTTTTTGTCGATCAAGAAGGTTTCGGGCGCGCCATATACCCCCAAGTCGATCGCGGTGCGTCCTTTCTTGTCGACCATGACGGCCTGGTAGGGGTTGCCAAGCTGGTTCAGCCAGACTTGCGCGGCGGCGTCGTCGTCCTTCCAGTCGATACCATACAACTCCAGCAGGCCGGAGCGCGCCAACTGTACCAGGGTGCGATGCTCGGCGCGACAGGAGACGCACCAAGTCGCCCAGACGTTCAGCAGATAGACCTTGCCGAGCAGATCCTTGTTCGACAGAGTCTTGCCTTCTGGAGTCAACAGCGGCAGTTCGAACGCCGGCAAGGGTTTGTCGATCAGCGGTGACGGGATCGCGTGTGGATCGATGCTCAGGCCACGATACAGGAAGATCGCGATGCCGAGGAAGATGGCCAGCGGCAGAATGAACTTCAATGTGCGTTTCATGCTTTTGCTCCAACCGTGGCGGCGGGTGTCTTGGCGATTGCCTTGCGCCATAGCAGGCGGTAGCGTCGATCACTGATCGACAGCAGGCCGCCAAGCGCCATCAGAATTGCGGCGCTCCAGATCCAGCGCACGAAAGGCTTGTAGTACAGCCGCATCGCCCATTCGCCGTTGCCCAGCGGTTCGCCCAGCGACACATACAGATCACGTGACCAAGTGATGTCGATCGCGGCCTCGGTCATCGGCTTGGCTTGCGAGAAGTAGATCCGCTTTTCTGGTTCCAGCACGCCGATCTTCTTACCGTCTTCATAGATGCTGACGCGACCGCGATCGGCCTCATAGTTCGGGCCCATGGTCTTCACCACGCCCTCGAAGACGAACTCGTAGCCGGCCATCTCGGCCTTCGCGCCCGGCGCCATGCGTACATCACGCTCGATCTCGAAATTGGTCACGCCGGTGATGCCGATGATGAACGCGGCAACGCCGACATGCGCCAACCACATGCCGTAGTAGGAACGGCTGCCGTTGCGTAGATCCTGCCAGATGGCGCCGATGCCACGCCGGTTGCGTACCCGTTGACGCAGGCTTTCGACCTGGGTCGAGACGATCCACGCGGCCAGCACGATGCCGAGCGAGACCAGCAGATGGCCATGGTTGACCCAAGGCAGTAGCGAGGCCACCGCGACGATCGACGTGACGATCAAGGCATGCTTCAATTGAGCGAACAACCATTTTGGATCATTGTGCTTCCAGCGTGACAACGGTCCGATACCGATCGCCACCGCGAGCAGCGGCGTCAGGATTACGAACATTTGGTTGAACCATGGAAAGCCAACCGAGATCTTGCCCCAGCCCATCGCCTCGTAGATCAGCGGCGCGAGCGTGCCGAACAACACCATCGCGGCGACCACCGAGAGCAGCAGGTTATTCACCAGCAGAAAGGTCTCGCGCGACAACAGGCCGAAGGTGCCGCCGCTGGAAACACTGGGCGCGCGCCAGGCATACAGCGCCAGCGAGCCGCCGACGACCACGCACAGGAAGATCAGGATGAACACGCCGCGTGCCGGATCGCTGGCGAAGGCATGCACGGAGTTCAAGACGCCGGAACGTACCAGGAAGGTGCCGAGCAGGCTCAGCGAGAAGGTCGCGATCGCAAGCAGCACCGTCCAGCTCTTGAACGCGCCGCGCTTCTCGGTGACCGCAAGCGAATGCATCAGTGCGGTGCCAACCAGCCAGGGCATGAACGAGGCATTCTCGACGGGATCCCAAAACCACCAGCCGCCCCAGCCGAGTTCATCATAGGCCCACCAACTGCCGAGCGCGATGCCGCCGGTGAGAAAGACCCAGGCGATGGTTGTCCAGGGCCGCGACCAGCGCGCCCAGGCGGCGTCCAGCTTGCCGCCGATCAACGCCGCGATGGCGAAACCGAAGGCGACGGCGAAACCCACATAGCCCATGTAGAGCATCGGCGGATGGATTGCCAGCCCCGGATCCTGCAACAGCGGATTCAGGTCGCGGCCCTCCAACGGCGCGGGAAAGATCCGGTCGAACGGATTCGAGGTGACCAGCATGAAGAGCAGAAAGCCGACCGCGACGATGGCCATCACCGACAACACCCGCGATACCATCTGCAACGGAAGCGACCGGCTGAACATCGCGATCGCCAGCGTCCAGCCGCTGAGCAGAAAGGCCCACAGCAGCAGCGAACCCTCGTGTGCGCCCCATACGGCGGAGATCTTGTACATCAGCGGTAGCTTGCTATTGCCGTTGGTGGCGACATAGATCACCGAGAAATCATTGTTCAGAAACGAAGCCACCAGGCAGCCGAAGGAGATCGCCATGAAGACGAACATGCCGACCGCCAGCGGACGCGCCATGCGCATCCAGTTGTAGTTATTGTTCAGGCTGCCCCACAGCGGGAATACCGCCAACAGAATGGCCAGCGACAGCGCGATGATCAGCGCGAAATTACCAATCTCCGGGATCATCGGGCGAGACTCTGCGCGGCCTGCTGAACGCCGTCGTTATGCGCCGTCTTCAGCGCGTCGGCGACCTCCGGTGGCATGTAGTTCTCGTCATGCTTGGCGAGCACCTCGGAGGCGACGAAGACATTTTGCTCATTCAGCGAACCCAGCGCGACGATGCCCTGGCCCTCGCGGAACAGGTCCGGCAGAATGCCGGTATAATTGACCTTGATCGTCTTGTTGTTGTCGGTCAGGTCGAAGGCCACTGTCAGGCCATCGTCCTGACGATCGACGGAATGCTTGACGACCAACCCGCCGACCCGGATCGGGTGACCACTGGGCGCCTCGCCAGCAGCGATTTCGGCCGGGGAATAAAAATACATCAGATTATCATTGAACGCAGTCAGCGCCAGTGCCGTGGCGATGCCGACCGCGCCGACCATCAGGCCGACCAGCATCAGGCGTTTTTTACGAATTGGGGTCATTTTTCTCTCCTCTCCCGGCGCAGTTTGCGCGCGATTCCGGCGATTAGTCTTTTCTTCTCGATCATCGGTGAAACAAACAGCGCGAGCATCAGCACGAAAGCCAGCCCGTACGAGGTCCAGACATAGAAGGCGTAGCCGCCCATATGTAAAAATTCACTCATAACGCCTTACCCTCCGCGATCTGGCGTACCCAACTGGTGTTGCGCTCCCGGTCCAGCACCTCGTTACGCGCCCGCATGAACAGAATCATGCCGTAGTAGAACTTGAACGCAAAGCTCATGATCAGCAGCGGCCGTAGCATGCGGGGATCCATCTTCGAGCCACCCATCACCGAAACCGTCGAACCCTGGTGCAGGGTATTCCACCATTCCACCGAGAAATGGATGATCGGCAGATTGATGACCCCGACCAACGCCAGGATGGATACCGCACGTCCAGCGGTGCGCTTATCCTCAATCGCGCCATGCAAGGCGATTATTCCTAGATACAGAAACAGCAGGAAAAGTTCCGAGGTCAGGCGAGCATCCCATACCCACCAAGCGCCCCACATGGGTTTTCCCCATAGGGATCCAGTGACCAGGGCGAGAAAAGCGAATACTGCGCCGATCGGCGCGCTGCTGACCAAGACCACCTCGGCCATCTTCATGCGCCATACCAGATTGATCGCGCCAGCGATCGCCATGATCAGATAGATGAACATCGACATCCACGCGGCCGGCACATGGATGAAGATGATGCGGTAGCTCTCGCCTTGCTGGTAGTCGGTGGGCGCGACGAAGAGGCCTTCGTACAGGCCCCAGGCGAGTAGGATCAGGGATATCGCCCCCAGCCATGGAATCCATTGACCGGCGATCCGATAGAAATGGCGTGGCGAGGCCAGCCGGTGGTAAAAGCGCATGAAAATGTT
>JALSSX010000153.1 GCA_026984055.1 Sedimenticola sp.
GCGAAAGGTCACCGGCTCTCCGGTCTTGGCCCGAACCTTCGGAATCCGGACTGTCTCCGGCCCCAGCCCTGGCTTCCACAGCTTGGTAAATCAGTTGCTCCGCACCCGCTTTCAGCAGCTCGGTCAGCGGGTCATTGCCGTTCTCTCGACCCGCCAGTTCGATCGGGAGGATCTGTACTACTATCGGGCCAGGTATTACGATCCGACACAAGGCCGCTTCATCAGTCGGGATCCCATCGGCTTCGCCGCCGGGGATTGGAATCTTTATCGGTATGTGGAGAATGACCCGGTCAACTGGAGCGACCCTTCCGGTCTTCGGACCAAGCGCCGATGCACTAAGAATAAGATCGGGAAACTACAAGACAAGCTGAAGAAAGCACGGGGGCACGGGGCACGGGGCACGGGGCACGGGGCACGTATAAAAAAATCGAGAAAAAATTGGCGACCAAGGCCGCCAAGAGTGCCGGGTAACACTGAAAAAAGACAAAACGCACTGCTACGGCGCGGGGAGATGAGGCCGTTGCCAGGCGAAAAACAAGGTCAAATGCGGTGAATGGCCGCCTAAACACTGATGGAGGAAACCATGATACCAACCGAAAACGAAAAACGCCTGGCGGCACTTCTCAAGAAAATGAAAAGGAGCCATAAAAAGGATGTCGGCTTCCGCTACCCCGATGCCGAGGGAAAGGACAGAAACCAGCAGAGCTACCTGGAGCGGATAGACAAAGTACGTAAAGGCGAGTCGACTCCCTTGTTCGCCACCGATGTCTTTCGCAGTATTGCGAACTGGTATCTGGACAACTGCCAATATCAGATATTGACAAAAAAGGACAGGGAAACCGCTAAAAGCTACTATGCCCTGAGCACGGCTTACGCCTATCTGTCGGTGGCGGGCACCGCCGCGGTCTTCAAAGGGAAATGCAGCGAGAGCAGCTATTGGATAGATGCGATTTTCGCGCATATCAGCCAAGCCCTGGTCTCGGGTTGGGAAAAGGAATATATCCAGATGAACGAATGGGCTATCGAGTCCATTGACTATGGCCGCTATACGACGAAACAGGGAGGATACGATATCCTGTTTATCGGTAATGGAATCGATATGTGTCCCACCATGTGGTTTTTACTGGATCTCTACTGCGCCGCCTATGCGCGTGCGTATTCCAGGGAAAACGCGGATTATCCAAAAGACCTGCATCCCTATGACTAGGTGCTGAAACAATGGGATACACAAGACCCGACCGAAATCGACCGGCTAGTCTATCTCTTGGCCGAGCACCACTTGGAACAGACCCGAAGCGCCAAAAGCAACACCGAATACTACCCTTTCGAAAACCCTGATAACTGGCTTTACCCCTACGAGATTCTCTCTTGGCTACGCATCCGTGAACTCAAGGGTTTGGAAAATCCAAAAACCTTCACACACCCCCTGATGAATACGGAGATTGCACAGTTCTTTCTCACACTCGATATCCCCCTGAAGAAACCGAAGGAAGTGCCCTATGCCAGAGAACTGCTGGAGCGATTGCAGGCGATCTGCCCCGAAGTGGAAATTCCATCCTGGCTTAGCTGATCCCCTTCGAGGCGATAAACGACACCTAATCGCTAGCCCGCATTTTTCACTGGCCTGTGTGCAGTACAGGGATGTACCCCATTTTCGATGACGGCAAGTCATTCTCGCCCCGGATCCGCGCCCAGCTGCGCCACGATGTGAAGGGCGCCAATCACGGCCACAGCTCGCATGGGAGAGTACACACCGCAACGAACACGGCAACGAACACGGCAACGCAAGCGGCGTTCGAAGAGCACGGCAACTTCAATTACAAAACCGCGCGGGATGCCGCCGTCAAGGCGCAACAAAATACCTTTCCTCTGAGTCTGTGCAGCGCAAAATGTCTGAAATCGCAGTTGGACAAGTACGATAAGGAAAGTGCGACAAGGGGGCGGGTTTGAATCCGGTCTCTTCGAAAAATGGCAATTTATTCCCTGGCGGTAGCCGATAACAGATACATCAGGTATAAATATGAACAAAGAAGATTATAAAAAACACATGTGGAGATTTTCAATTATCGATTGCACTATATATAGCAGGGAAAATTATCATATTCCTTGTTTTGGAATAACCCGAGGAAGAGGACCCCTCCATGACCGACTGGGACTATTTCGTCAAGTATTTGGATTATGATTTCAACAAAGGTGTGCTGGGGGTTAATGGATGGGACGGTGGCACCCGTCGCCCTATGATTGAATATGACTTCAAGGAAATGCGCACCCTGATCCTCGACTTTGATGGCCGGGCCTGGGAAAGCCAACAACCGCATGGTGATTTTCCCTTGTACCAACTTCCACGTGGGAAGAACGCTAATCGAGAGCGAATACCCTCAATGTTCCTGTCACTGCGTACTGTCGATGGCGACATCTATGCAGTGGGCAGAAATCGCTTGCTGTGGAAAAAGACCGGCTTCAAGGAGTGGGTGCAGATCAGCGACCCGGGCAAACACCCCAATATGTATAAAGACATACGAAGAACAATTGATTTTGACTGCGGCTTTAAAGATGCCGACGGTTTCAACGAAAACGACATCTACGCTGGTGGAGAGAGAGAAGATCTATGGCACTATGACGGAAAGCGATGGAAGCGCCTTGATCTGCCGACCAACCATTCCATAGAAAGGATTCTGTGCGCGCCGGACGGCATGGTCTCTATGTAGCCGGCGACCTGGGCACGCTGTTGCGCGGGCGGGAAGACAAATGAGAGATCATCCCACAGAAGTTGACCAGCTTTCCCTTCGAAGGCATTGCCTGATTCAACGATACCTTGTACTTGTCCACCAGTTGGGGACGCTATTGTTTTCGGAATGAAATCTTCCAGAAGGTCGATTTTGGAGAAGGCGATTACCAGCGCTCTTTCCAGCATGTCAAGAACAGCAAGGGGATTCTCGTCTCTTTTGATCCCTCCCAGGCTCTCGTATACGATGGAAAAACCTGGAAGAGCGTCATCGAACCGCCCGAGTGGTCGAAAACCGCGAAACAGACAGAGTAAGGCTGTGACAAGCTTGGGTTGCAGAAGGCCAAATGGAGGTTTGCAGATTCTGGCGCGCCAACCTCAAGACCGACCGGCCGCGCGCGCCGCCAATGAAATCTACGACTATTCCAGCGAACCTCGGGCAGGGCGCGGGCTTTCTTATGGAGTTAGATGTTCATATCAGATAGCCTCATATGTCTGTGTATGCGCTTCCGTGATGGTTCTCAGCACATCTCTTACGCGGAACAAAGCGTAACTCCTTTTAGAATCACACGGATCTTGACAAACAGGCACTAGGCCATGAGCGACAATGATGACGACCCCGACCTGTTTCGCCGCGCGATCGGCGGTGCCAGGCCGCTGAAGCAGGACAAGATTGCGCCATTCAGGAAGAAGCGCAGGCCTGCGCCGCTGGGGCTGACAGTGAAGGATGACAAACAGGAGTTCGCGGACATGGATATCGAAACGCCGGATTTCCTCGAATTCCGTCGACCCGGCATCCAGCACCGTCTGTTCCGCGACTTGCAGAATGGCCATATCGAGGCAGATGCCTCGCTGGACCTCCATGGTCTGCGGGTGGAAGAAGCGCGCGCGGCATTAAGTAGCTTTCTGTCCGACGCAGCACGTTACGATTGGCGCTGCTTGCATATCATCCACGGCAAGGGCTATGGCTCCAACACGGGTCAACCGGTACTGAAACAGAAGATCAACCAATGGCTTCGACAGCGTGACGAAGTGCTGGCCTTCTGTTCCTGCCCGCGCTGGGACGGTGGCACTGGCGCGGCCTATGCGCTGTTGGGCAACCGACGGCGGCGACGGGAAGCGCGTCAGCCTTGAACAAAATCTGGCGACGTTTCACCGCCATTTTCAAAGAAGAACTGTTCCATCTGTTCCTCCAGAAAGGTTCTGGCCTTCGGGTCTATCGGACTCAGACGATACTCGTTGATCAGCATGGTCTGGTGCTTCAACCAATCACCCCAGGCCTGTTTAGATACCTGCTCGAAGATGCGCTGACCCAACGCCCCTGGATAGGGCGGCTTGTCCAGGCCCTCAGCCTCGTGTCCCAGTTTCACACAGTTCACCATTCTCGACATCTATGCTTCCTCAAGTTCTTGCAGAATACGGCTGACCGGCGCGGCCAAGCCGATACGTTCAGGTTGGTCGCCGTTATACCAGAGCAGATCGGGGGCATCCATGACCACTTCCATGGGCTGAACGAGGTCTATCACCAGCGGCGTGATATCCAGATGGAAATGGCTGAAGGTGTGACGACGCGTCGCCAAGTGGCGCGCTTTTCGCGTATCGATGCCGGGGAAGTTGCGCGCCAACTCGTCGATATTGCCTTCCGGCAATGACCACAGGCCGCCCCAGACGCCGCTGGGCGGGCGCTGGCGCAGCAACACCCGGCCATCCAGATCGCGCGCGACCAGCATCTGGGCGCCGCGCACCGGCAGGATTTTCCGAGGGCGCTTGGCGGGTAACTCCAACTGGCGTTGGTCGCGCCGGGCAATACACTCGTCCCACAGCGGACAACGCTCGCAATCCGGGCGGCCTCGTCGGCACAGGGTTGCGCCGAGGTCCATCATCGCTTGGTTGTAGCGCGCGGTGTGCGTCGTCGGGGTCAGGTATTCGGCAAGCGTCCAGAGTTGGCGTAGTACGGCCGCCTGTCCGGGCCAACCTTCGATGGCAAAGCAGCGCGCCAGCACACGCTTCACGTTGCCATCCAGTATCGGCAGCGGCTGGCCCAACGCCAGCGAGAGAATCGCGCCGGCAGTGGAGCGTCCGATACCGGGCAGCGCGATGAGCGCTGCGGCCTCGGTCGGGAGTTCCCCCGCGTGTTCGGCGACGATGAGCCGCGCCGCGCGATGCAGGTTCCGCGCCCTTGCGTAGTAACCCAGGCCAGACCAATGATGCAGCACCTCGTCGATATCTGCGTCGGCCAATGCTGCCACATCCGGAAAACGTCGCATGAAACGCACGTAATAAGGTATCACTGTCACGACCTGGGTCTGTTGCAGCATGATTTCGGAGACCCACGCCGAATAGCAGGTCGGTCGCCGTTGCCAGGGCAGATCCTTGCGCCCGTGAGCGTCGAACCAAGTCAACACCCGATCGGAAAACTCCGCGTTCATGCCAGCTCCCGGCCGGCGCCGCAGCGCCAACACAGGTCGAAACCCGCGTCGAGGCGTTCACCACAATTCGAGCAGATCCATGCCGCCATTTCCCCGACCGGGCGTAGGAAATCCAGCAGATAGCCGCGCGCCAGATCGATATCGCGTTCGTCATACAACCATATCTCGGGGTATATGTTCGCCGGTAGTTCACCGGCACCGCTGCTCAGACCGGCGCGAAATACCTCGGATCGAATTCGGTGGTCGGCAAGATAGTCACGCAGCATGCTGGCCTCGATCAGATCCCGGGCTTGGTAGAATCGAAACATCGGTAAACGGGGTTTTCAGAATAGGCGGAATCTGGAGCGGGTGAGCGGAATCGAACCGCCATCACGAGAATGGGAATCTCGAGTTCTACCGTTGAACTACACCCGCTGATCGGGCCACGATTGTAGAGCGCACTGGCCAACCCCGCAACAGTTGATCCCAATCAATATACACCTTCCAATATTGGGGTATTCTAATCAACGTTGGGGTGTGTCTTGGGGATCGAATGAATATTCGATCCCCGTTTTTTTGCCCTACCCATGTCTCCATCCGCAAAAAAACCCCAGCGATTTTTGATCCAGATAAAAACCCAGCAAAACACTTGGATTAAGGCCCGTGAATTGGTGTAGAATCCGCTGCCAATCGAAATGCCCGTCTGTTGTCAGGAGAATACCCATGGCCGAAGTTTCCAAAGAACAAATTGAAGAGGCGCTGAAAAGCTATGTCGAGCCAACGCTCGGCAAGGATCTGGTCAGCACGAAGTCGATCAAGGATATCCAGATCGACGGCGATTCCGCGAAGATCAAGGTCGTCCTCGGCTTTCCAGCGCAAGGCATCAAGGACGACATCGCCAACGCGGTGAAGCAGACCGTCGAGGGCATCGACGGCATCGACAAAGCCGATGTCGATGTCACTTGGGAGATCGCCGCGCATACCGTGCAGAAATCCCTGAAGCCCATCGACAATGTGAAGAACATCATCGCGGTCGCCTCCGGCAAGGGCGGCGTCGGCAAATCCACCACTGCGGTCAATCTGGCGCTGGCGTTGTCCGCCGAGGGTGCTCGCGTCGGCATGCTCGACGCGGATATCTACGGCCCGTCGCAACCGCGCATGCTCGGCGTTTCCGGCCGGCCGGAATCCAAGGATGGCAAGACCCTGGAGCCGGTCAACAGCTACCATATCCAATCGATGTCCATCGGTTTCCTGATCGACGAGGAAACACCAATGATCTGGCGCGGTCCAATGGTCACCCAGGCACTGGAACAATTGCTCTCGGAGACCAATTGGTCAGATCTCGACTATCTGGTGATCGACCTACCGCCAGGCACTGGCGACACCCAGCTGACACTAGCGCAGAAGGTGCCGGTCAGTGGCGCGATCATCGTCACCACGCCGCAGGACATCGCCCTGCTGGACGCGCGCAAGGGCTTCAAGATGTTCGAGAAGGTAGAGGTGCCGGTACTCGGCATCGTCGAAAACATGAGCACACACATCTGCTCGAACTGCGGTCATGAAGAGCATATCTTTGGCGAAGGTGGTGGACGTGGCATGTCGGATCAGTACGGCGTGGACTTCCTCGGCGCGCTGCCGCTGGACATCCGCATCCGCGAGGAGACCGACAGCGGCAAGCCAACCGTGGTCGCCGAACCCGAATCACGCATCTCACAGATCTATCGCGACATCGCGCGCAAATCGGCCGCCAAGCTGTCATTGCAGGCGAAGAGCTATGCGCAGAAGTTTCCAAATATCGTCATTCAGAACAACTGACCCGCCCGGCTCACACTTCGAAAGCCGCCGCCTCCCGGGCGGCTTTTTTCTTTCCCCGACCAGAACGATCGATTCAATTCCTTGATCTGCCGCATATTTTCTCCGCCTGACAGAAGCTATAGTCAGCGCAGAAGAAAACCAAAAGCTTTTCGTCCGATAGCCAAAGGGATACCTCATGACAACCCCGTTCATACAGAAAGCCCTGGACATCCAGCTCGACAGCGGTTACTGGGAAGTTCAGGAAATCGACCAACAAGAAAACATCCTCGGCCCAGTGGATTTCGGCTGGCAACGCTACCAGCGTGATCCCGAGGTTCTAACCTTCGGCGAGGGCCTGCTGGCAAGTAGCGCGATCCCCGGATCACGCCGCCTGGTATTCTGCGGCTACAGCCCGCAATGGGAGGGCTTCTATATCTCATCGATGGGCGGCGCGGCCTACACCTTTCAACACGTCGGCGTGAACTACGTCAGCCTGCGCGGTCGTTGCGCGGAACCCAGCGTGCTGGTTCTGAACAACGATGGCCAGGGCGTCTCGGCGCGTATCGAACCACTCGCCGACTATCGGGATATCTGGCAGGGCTACCGTGCTCCAGATGGCGGGGCACTGATCGGCATCTACGCCTTGCAACAAGCGATATTCGACCGCTGGGCGAGCGAGTACCATGAGAAACGCGTGCGCGCCTTTGTCGTCGGCCCAGCCTCCGAGAGCACGAAGGAAGGCACCATCGGCTCCAACACGGTAAAGAAAGGCAAGTTTCGACCGGTGGTCGACTGGTGCGGGCGCGGTGGCATGGGCAGCCGGATGTTTCAACGACACAACCTGCTCGGCTGTATCTTCGGCGGCGACTGGATTGATCCACACAAGCCGAAGGCAAAGGACACCGACCCCTTCTTCCTCGAACATTTCGGCGACAAGGGGGCGAAGGTGGACATGCGCGCCACAGTGAAATACCGCTACGATCCAAAGATCAAGACGGGCGGCACCTTCGGTGTCAATCTGCACAACATCCGCGACAAGCTGATGACCTTCAACTACCGCAGCACCTCGGCGCCGCGCGACGAACGCGCCCGCCACCACAAGGCATTCATCGTCGATCACTACCTGAAACAGTTCAACGAAGAAACCATCGAGCCAAAGAACTTCGACCACTGCGGCGAACCCTGCCCGGTGGCATGCAAGAAACTGAATGGCAAGTACAAAAAGGACTACGAACCTTATCACGCGCTCGGCCCGCAGATGGGCGTATTCGATCAACGCGCCGCCGAAATCCTCAACGACCATGCCGACGCGATGGGCCTGGACGCAATACAAATCGGCGGCACCCTGGCGTGGATCATGGAGTGCGTCAATGACGGCCTGTTCCCGGCCGAGACCTTTGGCTTCCCGCCCGCCTCCGAGATGGCGTTCAAGGGCTTCGTCGCCGACGTCAGCCAATTCGATCTGGTCGAAGACAGCATGAAGAACGCGCGCTATGGCATCGCGTTGATCAATGCCATCCTGTTCGACGAGCGCGCCGCGCTGTTCCGCCAGGGAATACGCGCCGCCGGTTACGAGTTGAACGAGCGCTACCCCGACACCTTGCCGATGGAGCGCGCAGTGTTTCTGTCACATGGCGAGAACGGCCACATGGTGCCCAATCAATACTGGGTTCCGGGCATGGGCAGCCCAATGCCGGTAATGGGAAAATACTACGTCTATTACGGTGGTGGTTTCATCACCCCAGCCGAACTCGGACGCAAGAACGTCGAGCGCATGGTCTACGAACTGGTCAACGACAATACCGGCATCTGTCGCTTTCACCGTCAATGGTCGGAACCGCTCAGCGGCACCATCATCAACGAGCGTTTCAGCCTGGATGTCAACTTTCGCGACCACCATTTCGCCCTCGCCCAGCAGATCAACGCGCACGAGTTCGGCAAAAGCGTACCCTGGGAGACCGAACGCATGGGCGAGCTGTTCTTCAACTACCTGGAGGCCTGCGAGGAAGACGGCACCGAGGAACCCGGCGTGTTCCGCTGGCATCATCACGCAGACAAACTGCTCACCGCGCAAGCCTTCTGGCAAGCGATCCGCGATGCTCAGGAAGTCGCTTTTCGCGGCCCGGCCGAACAAATACCGGAAGCAATGACGCCCGCTGGGCAGCGCAAGAACATGGGATTGTAGTCGCCGCAGCCAGTTGCAAGGACGCGACCGCGCGCCATACTGGCTCGAAGGCATCGCCGGCACGGACCCTATCGATGACATGCAGCAGGCCTGCGCGCCCGGCCCGTGCATACCACGCCGCGATCAGGTGGCCGGCGGCGGCATACACCACCGCCAGATTGTCCGGATTTCGCCGCGAGTCGCGATAACGATGCACGGCGTCACTCCATTGCGCCCGGCTGCGTAATTCGCCTACATGCGGCTCGATGCCGCGCGCGCGGATCTTGCGCCATACGCCCTCGCCATGCCGGGGATCACGGCTGGTCAACACCGCGACGCCTTCGTCAAACCAACGCGGCACGCGCAACATCGCCAGCAACCCGCCGACACGCCGGTACATCTCGGCATGCGACCACTCATGCGCAATCATGCCGGCGTCCAGCCCGCGCGGCGACAACACCATGCGCCTGTCGCCAAGGGAATGCGCAGTGTTCGTGGCGCCGCCCAGGCGATGGAAGCAAGCCTCGGTGGAACAGGCGAACAACACCGGCGCGGTAACGACACTACCCCAAACCGCGATGACGCGGCGCCTCGCTTCCTGGATCGCCAACGCCAGATCCCGCGCCCGGACATCGGACATGTCGGCATCGATATACACCCCGGCCAGTCCGCCATTGGTCGGCCTTTCCAACATGCCAGACCAACCTGGCGGCAACATCACCAGATACTTCCTCACGCTGCCACAGGCGCTCAATAGCAACGCGCAGAGCAACAACACCCATATTCGTTTTACCATGCGCCCCCCTACCTGTGATTGCTTACAGCCACGGCCAATCGAACGCGGAGTTCAGTATGCGTGCCCCGCGTTCCTGGCAAGGCGCGAGAAGGCCGCGGGTCACTCCCCACAACGATGAGCAACACCGCCGGGGAGGAAAAGTGCGTGCGCGAATACCGCCCTAGCCCGGATTTTTCAATGGCCGGTGCGCGGTACAGGGATGTACCGTCATTTTCGATGACGGCAAGTCATTGAAAATGAAGGAACCGGGAAATCGCATTTTCCGCTTCTGTCGTTGAAAAAGTCCATGGAAGGACTTTGTCAACATCCTGCTAGGCTATGCCATCAACGCCTCCACAAGCAGACTGATAGGGTGGCGCACCGGCATAGCGTCATCCAGCCCGGCAGCGATATGCAGTGCGCAACCGATGTTCGTCGAAACGACACAGTCTACCGCCGTCGAGCGTATCTCATCGAGCATCGGCCGCAACAGACGGTCGGACATTTCTTGTTCATGTAACATATAACCGCCCGCCGCGCCACAACAGCCGAAACCCGACGCCATTCCGCGCCAGGTCAATCCCGGAATCGCCGCCAACAGACTCTCCGGGGAGCCGCTTCCCGGCCCTGGATATTGCTGTGAGCACGGCACATGCAGCAACACATCCCGCACCAGCGCTCCCGGCTTCAGCCCGGATGTCGGCAGATGCCGCGCGATGAAATCACTCGCCTCGAATACCGGAAGATCCCGGTTCATCTCATGCAGATGAGCCGCGCAGGCGCTGGCTATCGACACCACCGCATGGGCCTCCATCTGCTCGAAAAACGCCCGGTTCGCCCTTTCCAGACGCCCAGCCCGTAAACCGTCACCCGCGTGCCGGTCCAGCGCCCCGCAACAGCGCAACTCGCCACTCCGACGCACGCGGAATCCAAGTCGTGTCAACAACCATTCCGTGTCATCCAACAGCGCGGCATCCAAGCAGCGTGACACACAGCCGGGAAATAACAGCACCAGCGGACGTTCCGGGTTCGCATTGTCGCCGCATCTCGCGCCACTGCTGAACGCGCCGCGCGGCCAACGTTTCACCACCCGCCCCCAACGACCGAACGCCGGCAGGACACGCTGCCAACCGACCGCCCAGCCAAACGCCTTCCCCGTCAGCAACGCGCGTGACCAACGGCCGACACCACGCACGGGGAGCGAGGAGCGCTCCAAGCGCAGCGCGCGCATATCGTCCATCAAGGCGCCATAAGCCACCCCCGACGGGCATGCCGGCTCACAACGACGGCACAACAGACAATGATTCAAATGTATCGCCAAGCGGCCATCGACAGCCTCGCCAGCATCGACCACTGCCTGCATCAAGGAAATCCTGCCACGCGGCGACTCAGTCTCGACACGCAGCAGTGAATAGGTCGGGCAAACCGCCAGGCACAGGCCACATTTCACACATTTGTCCGCCTCGTTACTGATGCTTTCGGATCCCAACGCCCGTTCCCGTCCATATTGTGCTGATGAGTCGCCGCAACATAGCATGTCGAAAGCCATGGAAGCATCCCATATTCCAACCCGCCGCCCTGTAGCGGGACGCACAACTCGACATCTGATGGAGAGGGGACCGCTCTCCACGACGGCGAGCAACACAGCCAGGGCAAAAAGGCGGGTGCAATCATTCCGTCGTTTGCCTGGCCGTGGCTATAATGAGCCATCGATACAAGTCCGGGAGCCTCCGATGTCCTTTTTCAAATACCATGTGTTCTTCTGCACCAACCGACGTGGCGAGAGCGAACAATGCTGCCAGGACTACGGCGCCAACGAGGCACGTGACTACGTCAAGCAGCGTCTGAAAGCGCTTGGCATGCACGGCGACGGGCAGATCCGGGTCAACAAAGCCGGTTGCATGGGGCGCTGTGAAAACGGTCCGGTGATCGTAGTCTACCCAGACGCCATCTGGTACACCTACGTCGACCGGGACGACCTGGACGAGATTATCAACAGCCATCTGGCGAACGGCCAGATCGTCGAGCGCCTGCGCATATAGCCGCTACCCAATAACAAAAAACCGGTTGACATCAATTTAGGTATATTAGATAATACTCACATACTGGTTCGGTGCCTCCTTGTCGAATCGGTACTCCTCCATCCTCCTTTGGTGGTTATACACTTCAGCGCAACGCCCCCCGTTGCGCTTTTTTTTGCCCGTGATTTCTCCAACATCCGCCATTGTCCGTTGCCTCGGCATCTCCAGTATCCCCATCCCCCCACGCAGACGTATTCACGGCGCTCCCACGGACGAATCACAGGCAACCGTCAGGCGAGTTTCGCGCTAATTCTCGGTTTCGTCGTTGTAGGAAGTCGCCCCATGGCCTCCTCGTGCCTTGCCGGGAGCGCGAGGCACGTACGCCAAACCCGGCATTCGACCGGCCGTGGCTATTGCCACCGATTCAAGTCCAGCGACAAATTGCCGCAGTCTCCCTCAGATTCTCAAGAAACGGGAACCAGCCCGTAGTTTTACTCACAAGACCAAGGGATTTCACCTGATTCAACACCCCACAAATGAAAAATTCCGTAACATCCTGATCTGTACCTTTCATCACGCTAACTTTCATGATGTGGAAATACTCCGGATCATCAAGGGTTGCCCGTGGTTCGGCCGAGATCAAACCGACAGGGATATAGTCGCGGCATTCCCACGGACGAATCATAGGCAACCGACTACATACTTTCACGCTAAGGAGCCTTCCTAAAGATGCATAAAGCCACGTTCGCCCGACACACTCTCGCCAGCGCGCTACTATTCGCCAGTCTCGGCATTCGAGCCGCAGACTTCGCCGTCAGTGATGATGACTTCCCCACGCGCAACGCCACCCGTGAGCAACTCGGAAAATTTCTGATGTTCGACAAGATCCTGAGCGGCAATAAGAACGATTCCTGCGCCACCTGTCATTCACCACTGACCGGATTGACCGACTGGCTGGCATTACCGGTCGGTGAAGGTGGCGCCGGTCTCGGCCCTTATCGCAACACCGGCACGGGAGCCGCCGCAATCAAGGAGCGCGTGCCGCGCAACGCGCCACATGTATTCAACCTGGGCGCGCACGAATTCGACAAGCTGTTCCTCGATGGCCGGGTCGTCAGGGATCCAAACGCCCCGAGTGGTTTCGCGACGCCCGCTGGCGACAGTCTGCCCGCGGGCCTGGATAGCACACTGGCCGCGCAGGCGATGTTTCCCGTCACATCTCCGACCGAAATGGCTGGACAAGCCGGCGAGAATGCCATTGCCGATGCCACAGCGGCCGGCAACTTGGCCGGCCCGGATGGCGTCTGGGAATTACTCGCCAAACGGCTGCGAGAGATCCCGGAGTATGTCGACCTGTTCAAGGCCGCATTCAACGATGTCAATAGCGCCGAGGATATCAGTTACGTGCATGCGGCGAACGCCATCGCCGCGTTCGAAAGCGCTGCCTGGCGCTGCACCGACTCGCCCTTCGACCACTATCTGAAAAAATATGATGCCGGCGAAGACCCGACCACGGCGGTTTCCCCAGACGCGCTGCAAGGCGGCATCCTGTTCTATACCAAGGCCGGCTGCGCAAGCTGCCACAGTGGCAAATTCCTGACCGACCAACAGTTCCATGCCATCGGCGTGCCACAGGTGGGTCCCGGCAAGGGTGACAACCAGGCTGGTCATAGTGATGGCCACGACGACTTCGGCCGCGAACGGGTCACGGGCA
>JALSSX010000154.1 GCA_026984055.1 Sedimenticola sp.
CTATGGCTACCCCTATGGTGGCTACGGTGGTTATCCCTATGGCGGCTATCCGGGTTACTCAGGTTACGCCTACCCCGGTTATAGCTACCCAGGCTACTCCACCACGCAGCCAACCGCGCCGTCGGCAAGTGGCTCCGCCTCAACCTCAAGCAGCAGTAACTGACGTGACGAGCAGCAGTAGCTGAGGCATTGCATCACGGGGCGGAGCATCCGTCCCGTGATGTCTCATTCATCCACTGCAGTGGGAGGATCCGTCATGCTTGATCCACCACCCTGCCCACGCCTCGCTACCCGGTCTGCTTCGGCAGACTCAACCTGCGGGGATTGCGATCGCCGAAAGGGAATGGAATTTCCCGACCCGATCGGACCGGAGCAGCTCGGCGCATCGAGCTATTTCTTGCCTTGCTCGACTAGTTCGCGCAGCAGGGACTCGATATTCGCGAGGTGCTGTTCCATGCGCCGCATGTGCTGCTGTTTCATCTGCATCATGCCACTCATCATTCCAGGGTTCATCATGCCCATGCGCTGACCGCGCATTGGCATGCCACGCCCCATCATCATACCGCGCGGCACGCCCTGGGGCTGATCACCGGCAGCGACCTTCTCGGCATCGCCGGGCTTCTGACTGCCAGCGGTCATCGGCATGCCCTGCCCCATGCGCGGCATGCCACTCCAGCCCATTGGCATGTTGCCATGCCCCATGCGCGGCATGCCGCCACGCCCCATCATGGGCATGCTGGTCGAGGGCGCGCTAGCAGCCTGATCGATGGCCGCCGCGCCGGCATTGGTCGTCGCCTGGGCAGCTTCCGCCGCCGTGCTCCCGGCTTGAGCGACCGCCATTCCATTCATCTCGTCGGCAAGCACGTTGCCAGACATCAGCATGGAAAGCGTGGCGCCGGCCAAAGTAAATGTGATCGATGTTTTCATATCTTGGTCTCCTCGTTATTGTGTGGTCATATGGCATTCTCCGATGGCTGACCATCGGAGACCCCATGGTACCCGGATACACGGTGAATTACCGCCCCGGAATCCACATGCCGGATCAGAACCAGGCGCGAATCCCGGCGACCAAGCGGGTGTCGCTGATATCACCGCCCTCTTCCTCGGTGAAATCAGCGGTGGCGCCGAACTGGCGCGCCCACTCGATGCCGACATAGGGCGCGAATTCACGCCGGATCTCGTAACGTAAACGCAGCCCGGCGCTGGCATCGGACAGGCCACCGCCGATACCGGTGTCGGGATCGTCGCCGGAGTACCAGTTGAGTTCGACCTCTGGCGAGAGTACCAGTCGCTGGGTAAACATCAGTTCATATTCCGCCTTGAAGCGCGCGCCGAGACGGCCTGATTCACCGAAGAAGAGTTGCGCGTCGACCTCGAAGAAATAGGGAGCCAGTCCCTTGAAACCGACAGTGAACCAGTCGCGATCCGGCGCTGGACGGATATCACGTCGCCAGCCGGCCTGGATGTCCCAATAAGGCATGATCGCCCGGCTATAGAGTAGTTGGACCTCGGCTTCCTCGGTCTGGCCGCCGGCGTATTCGCCCTCGGTCTTGACCCAGAGCTTGTGCAAATCCTTGCCGAACCACGCCTGGGCGTCCCATGACAGCACATCGCCACCACTGCCGTCCTGCCACTCGAACTGATCGATCTTGACCATCGTCAGGAAGGGATCATCTTCCATGCCGCCGGCAATAACGCTATTTGCCGCGAACAGCGCGGAGACCGTCAATAATTGGTGTTTTTTCATCGCCAGACTCCTCACACGACTTCAACTTTTCTGAACATACCCAGCATGTGGTAGAGCAGATGACAGTGATAGGCCCAGCCGCCCATCGCATCGGCGGTGACCAAGTAACTGACCTTGGCCCCGGGCTGAACGATGGCAGTATGCTTGCGAGGGATGTAGTCTGGGTCACCGGTCTCAAGATCAGACCACAGGCCATGCAGATGGATCGGATGGTTCATCATGGTGTCGTTGACCAGGGTGATACGCAGGCGCTCGCCAAACTTGAAGCGTAACGGTTCGGCGTCGGCAAACTTGACCCCGTTGACAGACCACATATAGCGGCTCATGTTGCCAGTCAGATGGAGTTGGATCTCGCGTTCCGGTTCGCGCGGATCCGGTGTCTTGTTCAGATTAAATAGATCGGCATAGGTCAGAATACGGCGATCGAGTCCGCGCAGGCCGACACCGGGATCGTCCAGGCGATAGGCGGCGCCATCGGCCCGCATGTCGACATGCGGGCCGTACTCGGTGGGCGCATGCACCACCGCTTGGCTACTGCCGAAACCGGCCTTGCCATTGCCCATCATCGGCTTGCCGCTATCCATCGGCATCGATTTTTTCCCCATGCCAGCCATGTCGTGCCGCATGCCGCCGTGGCCCATGTGCATCATGCCCATGTCCATGCCCATGTCGGTGTGCGTCAGGATCGGTGCCGGATCCATCTCGGGAACCTCGGCCTTCAACGAGGGATCGGGCGTCAGGTTGCCGAACGCATAGCCAGAACGATCGATTGCCTGGGCAAACACCGCATAGGCACGGTCGTCCTTCGGCTCGACAATCACATCATAGGTTTCCGCGACACCGATACGGAACTCATCAACACTGACCGGCTGCACATACTGTCCATCGGCGGCGACCACGGTCATCTTCAGGCCCGGGATGCAGACATCGAAGAAGGTCATCGCCGCGCCATTGATGAAACGCAGGCGCACCTTCTCGCCGCGCTTGAACAACCCCGTCCAGCCATCCGCCGGCGCGTGGCCGTTCATCAAAAAGGTGTAGGTATAACCGGTAACATCGGAGATATCCCTGTCGCTCATGCGCATGTCATTCCACATGGCTCGCTGGTTCCATACCGCTCCGACACCGCTATCCTCGATCTCCGAAAACAATTCACCGATGGTGCGTTCACGAAAGTTGTAGTAGTGACTGAGTTTCTTCAGCTTGTGGTAGATGGTGTTCGGATTTTCGTCACTCCAATCCGACAACATCACCACATAGTCGCGGTCGTAGCTGAAGGGTTCCGGTTCGATCGGATCGATGACGATCGGACCATAGACGCCCGTCTGCTCCTGAAAACCGGAATGGCTGTGATACCAGTAGGTGCCACTCTGCGTGACATCGAACGCATAGTGATGGGTTTCACCCGGCTTGATGCCGTGAAACCCGTTGCTGATGCCTGGCACGCCGTCCATCTCGCTCGGCAGGATGATACCGTGCCAATGGATGGAGCTGTCCTCGGCAAGATTGTTGGTGACATCCAGCCTCACGTGGTCACCTTCCTTCCAGCGCAGCAACGGCGCCGGCACCACGCCATTCACCGCAGTGGCGATACGCTTCTTGCCAGTGAAGTCGACCACCATGGGATCGATCGACAGCTTGAATCGCGTGCCGCGCAATTCCACCGGCCCGTTGGATGCCTGGCTTTCGGCGAACACCTTGCCGCCCAGGCCGAGACCCGCGAGCGCGCCACCGGCCGCGATGCCGGTGACGAATCGTCTACGTCCAGAATCAAAATCCGGCGCCATCGGAAAAATCTTGTCTAACATGCTTGTCCCCTTGGCGGCGGCAACACGCCACCGCCCACAATACTGAAATCGATTGCATCGATATGGACGCCGTTCAGGGCAGACTGCGGTCTGAACGGAAAATCGAGAAAGATCGAGGATTCAGCCCCGGGGGGGACGAAAAAACGGGGAAGGCGCGCGACGCGGCAGGGAAAAAGAGAAACCATCGAAATACACGCCGCCGGCATGGTGCTCCGGCAACGGCAACTGCATCGGCAGGGCGGAAACAACACACACAGCGCAATGCCCAAACTGGCAACCACCACCGCAGCAATCCAGCATGTCACATCCGCCACAGGCATGCGTAGCGTGCCCGGACACCCTGCCACCGGCAGCACTCGCCATCATCGGGTGATGACTCACGCCTGATTCAATGGTCGCTGAATGATCGACAAAAAACGCGCCGCTCCATGCCGCCTGAATCGGCGACAGGCCGATCAGGCAGGCAAAGAGCAAGGTCAACAGCGATTCGATGCGTCTAAACATAGTAGAGGATTAGACCCGATAACGCTCACGAGTTCAACCTGGGAGCGCTAGCCCGCATGTCTCACCGGATTGACAAGCCCTCGCTGAATCCGCAACGAATTTTGCCCAGTCGGAAAGACATGCGGATATTCCACTGCTTCGTGAAATCCCTTGTGAATCCACCAAAGCCCTGCGCGATCATCTCGTCACCCGGAGAGACATGTCGGTTAGTCTTTCAGAACGAAGGTCACTTTCAGACGCACCTTGTATTCGCATATCTGGCCTTTCTTGTCGACGCTGACGCTGTGGTCGCTGACCCAGGCGCCACGCACGTTCTTCAAGGTTTTAGTGGCGCGCTTGACGCCCTGCTTAACGGCATCGTCGAAGCTCTTCGACGAGGAGGCGATGATTTCGGTGACTCTTGCAACGGACATGGTGATTTCCCTTGGTGATCGGCGGCAACGACTTTGTTACCATCAATGAGTTTACACCATTCCTTCCAGCAAACGGTCAACGCAGAAAATCCACCGGCGCGGCGTTCCGCCATTTCCCTTGAACGACTTGCCATGCATCGCCATCCCGACGAAACAGCAGTTCCAACGCCATCAGGTGGGCATGGATTTTGGCAAGCTTGTCCAGCGCCGGCGGCACCGACGTCATCGCGACGAGCAGGCGCGCGCGGATACGGACCGTCGGACAGGGAGTCAAGACCTTTAACAGGATGTTAAAAAAGCCCTTCCATGGACTTTTTCAACTAAGGAACCGGAAAATGCGATTTCCCGGTTCCTTCATTTTCAATGACTTGCAGTCATCGAAAAGGGTGGTACATCCCTACACCGCACACAGGCCGTTAAAAAAATGCCATTTTTCAACGGCCTGTTAATTGCGCACGAGAAAATACGGTGACCGGTAGCGGAAGAACAAACGCGTCAACAAGACGCGCGCCCCGCCGGGTGATCATATCCGGCCCGCGAAAATCCGCAGCCAGAATGTCCGTCAGCCCGTTGGCATCGCGCTGCTCGGCAAGCTGGCGACCTTCCTCGATGCGCTCGCCCACCTGCTACGCGGGTGTCAACTCATGCCGCGAGCAGGCACCCAGCAGAAACGCCCGCAGTACGCCGGGAAGCAGGCCGTGCAACATCGACGCCTCAATGTAGATCAAGCACATCCCGCATGTCGAACACACCTCGCTCGCGCCCGCTGATCCAGTGCGCGGCGCGCGCCGCTCCAGCGGCGAAGGTCATGCGGCTGGATGCCTTGTGGGAGATCTCGACACGCTCGCCCTCGCTGGCGAACCACACGCTGTGTTCCCCGACAACATCACCAGCGCGGATGGTCTCGAAGCCGATGGCTTCCGGGCTGCGTTCACCGGTATGGCCTTGGCGGCCGTACACGGCAACTTTGTCCAGATCCCGTCCTAGGGTATCGGCGATCACCTCACCCATGCGTAACGCGGTGCCGGATGGCGCATCCACCTTGTGGCGATGATGTGCCTCGATGATCTCGATATCGGCGGCGTCTCCCATCACGCGGGAAGCGATTTCGAGCAGCTTGAAACACAGGTTCACGCCAACACTCATGTTCGGCGCGAAAAGAATAGCGATCTTCCCGCCAGCATCGGCGATCGCCTGCTTGCCCGCGTCGTCGAAGCCGGTGGTGCCGATGACCATGCGCTTGGAGTGTTCATGACACAGCGCGAGATGCTCGAGGGTCGCCTCCGGGCGAGTGAAGTCGATCACCACGTCGAAATTGTCGACCACATCCGACAGGGCCGACACGATGGCAACGCCCAGCCGTCCAATCCCGGCGACCTCGCCGACATCCGCGCCGATCAAGCTGCTTTGTGGATATTCAGTGGCCGCGCTCAGCTCCAGCTCGGGATGATTGTTCACCGCTTGCACCAGGGTTTTCCCCATGCGTCCGGCGGCGCCGACGATCGCGACTTTGATCATATTACCCCTCCTAGGGCCTGGATATTTCACCCGGCCGCTGAAAAGTTGGATATTTTTCCCGCTCAACGTATTGAATAGATCGGGACCAGGCTACAATCCTTACCCGATGACGCGCTTCGGAAACGTTCCGACACCGAGTGCAACATCCGGGCTAGCCTTTCAAGCCGTCGAAAAAATGTTTCACGCCATCGAGCCAACCGCTGGTCTGCGGGCTATGCTTGGAACCCTTGCCTTGCAATGTGTCGTCCAGCTCGCGCAGCAGCTTCTTTTGATGCTCGGTGAGTTTCACCGGGGTTTCCACCAACACTCGACAGACCAAATCACCGACCGCGCCGCCACGCACCGGCTTGACGCCCTTGCCACGCATGCGGAACATCTTGCCGGTCTGGGTACCGGGCGGGATCTTCAGCTTGATCTTACCGTCCAGCGTCGGTACTTCCAGCTCGCCACCGAGCGCGGCGGTGGTGATGTTGATCGGCACTTCGCAGTACAGATTGCTGTCGTCGCGGGTGAAGATGTCGTGCTCGGCAACATGGATCTGCACATACAGATCGCCGTTCGGGCCATTGTTCTCGCCAGCCTCGCCCTCGCCGGCGAGCCGAATGCGGTCGCCGTTGTCGACCCCGGCCGGCACCTTCACCGACAGGGTCTTCTGTTCCTGCACACGACCCATGCCGTGGCAGGCATTACATGGGTCGCTGATCACGCTGCCCTTGCCGCGACAGTGTGGGCAAGTCTGCTGCACCGAGAAGAATCCCTGCTGAATGCGCACCTGACCCTGTCCGTGACAGGTCGCGCAGGTCTTCGGCTTGGAACCCTTCTTCGCTCCGCTGCCATTGCAGGTGCTGCATTTGACCGTTGTCGGGATGCGGATTTTGACCTCGGTGCCATGCACCGCCTCTTCGAGCGTCAATTCCAGGTTGTAGCGCAGGTCCGCACCGCGATTGCTGCGCTGCCTGCCACCACCACGACCGCCACCAAAGATGTCGCCAAACACATCACCGAAGATGTCGGAGAAGTTGCCGCCACCGAAGCCACCCGCTCCGCCGCCACCCATCGACGGGTCGACGCCTGCGTGACCGAACTGATCGTAGGCCGAGCGTTTCTGCGCGTCGGAGAGAACCTCAAAGGCTTCCTTGGCTTCCTTGAATTTCTTCTCGGCCTCGGCGGCGCCATCACCGGCGTTGCGATCCGGATGGTATTTCATCGCCAGGCGACGATAGGCCTTCTTCAGCTCGACTTCGGTACAGCTCTTGCTGACACCGAGGATTTCATAGTAATCACGTTGGGACATAGTGCTGTTCTTATAAAAACGGTAAACGTAGAAGGCCGCATCTTCCAAAAGAAGATACGGCCAGCACCCATCGGCGACCGGCCGGCTTCTCACCGAAGCCAGCCGCGAACACCCCGGGCTTACTTGTCGTCCTTGACCTCTTCGAACTCGGCATCGACGACATCATCATCGGCCGCCTGTCCCGCGCCAGCACCCGCGGCGGCACCCGCTGCTCCAGCGGCGCCCGCCGCGGCGCCAGCACCCTGCTCATCGGAGCCATAGGCGCGTTCCGCCATCTTACCGGAGGCATCGGCCAAGGTCTTGGTCTTCGCCTCGATGGCGTCTTTGTCATCGCCTTTGATGGCCTCTTCCAATTCCTTGATCGCGCTCTCGATCGCGCTCTTTTCGCCGGCTTCCACCTTGTCGTCCATCTCTTCCAGCGACTTGCGCGTCGCATGGATCAGGCTATCCGCCTGGTTGCGCGCATCCACCAATTCGTGGAATTTGCGATCTTCATCGGCGTGCGCCTCGGCATCCTTGACCATCTTCTGAATCTCGTCGTCGGAGAGACCGGAAGACGCGGTGATCTTGATCTTCTGTTCCTTGCCGGAGGCCTTGTCCTTGGCCGATACGTTAAGAATCCCGTTCGCGTCGATGTCGAAGCTGACTTCGATCTGCGGCACGCCGCGCGGCGCGGGCGGAATGTCGGTCAGGTCGAAACGACCCAGTGACTTGTTCGCCGAGGCCTGCTCGCGTTCGCCCTGCAACACATGCACGGTCACCGCCGTCTGGTTGTCATCGGCAGTCGAGAAGGTCTGCGACGCCTGTGTCGGAATTGTGGTGTTCTTCTCGATCAGCTTGGTCATCACGCCACCGAGGGTCTCGATACCCAGCGACAACGGGGTGACATCAAGCAGCAACACGTCTTTTACATCGCCGGACAGCACGCCACCCTGGATGGCAGCGCCCATCGCGACGGCTTCGTCCGGGTTGACATCCTTGCGCGGCGCCTTGCCGAAGAAACTTTCGACAACTTCCTGCACCTTCGGCATGCGTGACTGACCACCGACCAGAATCACGTCGTCGATGTCCTGCGTACCCAGTCCGGCATCGCTCAACGCGGTCTTGCACGGGCCGAGGGTACGTTGGACCAGATCATCCACCAGACCTTCCAACTTGGCACGGGTCAGCTTCAGGTTCATGTGCTTCGGACCCGAGGCGTCGGCGGTGATGTACGGCAGATTGATGTCGGTCTGCTGCGACGAGGACAGCTCGATCTTGGCCTTTTCCGCCGCTTCCTTCAGACGCTGCAACGCCAGCGGATCGTTACGCAGATCGACACCCTGATCCTTCTTGAATTCATCGACAAGGAAGTCGATGACGCGCATGTCGAAGTCTTCCCCACCGAGGAAGGTATCACCACTGGTCGACAGCACCTCGAACTGATGCTCACCATCGATCGCAGCGATCTCGATCACCGACACGTCGAAGGTACCGCCGCCAAGGTCATAGACGATGATCTTGCGGTCGCCCTGCTGCTTGTCCATGCCATAGGCCAACGCGGCGGCCGTCGGCTCGTTGATGATGCGCTTTACTTCGAGACCGGCGATACGACCGGCGTCCTTGGTCGCTTGACGCTGCGAGTCGTTGAAGTAGGCCGGCACGGTGATCACCGCTTCGCTGACCTCCTCTCCGAGATAGTCCTCGGCGGTCTTCTTCATTTTCTGCAGGACCTTCGCGGAAATCTCCGGCGGCGCCATCTTCTTGCCGTTGATCTCCACCCAGGCGTCGCCATTGTCCGCCTTGACGATCTTGTATGGCACCATCTCGATATCGCGCTGCACCACGTCATCGTCGAACTTGCGTCCGATCAGACGCTTGATCGCGAACAGGGTGTTGTGTGGGTTGGTCACGGCCTGGCGTTTTGCCGCCTGGCCAACCAAAACCTCACCGTCCGCGGTGTAGGCAACGATGGATGGCGTGGTGCGATCGCCCTCGCTGTTCTCGATAACCTTTGGGGCATCGCCTTCCATCACCGCGACGCAGGAGTTGGTCGTACCCAGGTCTATACCGATAATCTTTCCCATCTTGGTCTCCGTTATTCTGATGGCCGGACGGGTTCGCCAGCCGGGTCAATGTTTCTTGAGTCTACAAATAGGGGCGGAAGCCCGGTTTTCAAGCGGTTTCGTCTATTTCTGGCTGCTGTCCGCCCGCCGCCGGGCCCTGTGACACCATGACCATCGCCGGACGTATCAGGCGATGGTTCAGTTCATAGCCCTTTTGCACAACATCCAATACCGTGTTGGGCGGCACGATGTCGCTGGGCTGCATCGCCATCGCCTGATGTTTCTCCGGATCGAATGGTTGGCCCTCTGGATCGACCGGCTCGATGCCATATTTGCTCATCACATCGGTCAACAGCTTAAGGGTCAGCTCGGAACCTTCGCGCAGCTTATGCACATCGGCGTTCTCGTCCTGGGCCGCATGCACGCCCAGTTCCAGGCCATCGCGCACCTGCAACAGATCCTTCGCGAAACCCTCCAACGAGAACTTGTGCGCATTCTCCAACTCGCGCGCATGGCGCTTGCGCAGGTTGTCGACCTCTGCTGCCGCGCGCACGGCTTTCTCCCAATTCTCGTCGGCCTTGGCCTTCAGTGCCTCGACCTCGGCGGCCAACCGCTGGTGCGGTTCGACGCCGGGATCATTCTCGCCCGCGTCGGCCTGCCCGGTTTCCTCGCTGAGCGTGCTTTCGTCTGTCATATCTCGACCTCGTTGTTCATTCATCGGATTCCGGCGCCATCGACACGCCGCCCAAAAAAGCTGTTTGTCATATGGGGACGGACGCCACGTGATTCAAGCCCGACACCGCCGCAGGCTATTTTTTCAGCGCCGCGCCCAACAGTTTGGCGGTGATGTCCACGATCGGTATCACCTTGTCATAGGCCATGCGAGTAGGTCCGATCACCGCCAGCACGCCGGCAGTGGAACCTCCATCGTCATAGGACGCGGAAATCAGACTGCAATCGCCAAAGGTCTTGTAGCCTGATTCCTCGCCAATGAAGATCTGCAAGCCGTCGGCCTTCATGCATTGATCCAACAGATGCAACATCTCCTGCTTGTGACTGAAGGTCTCGAACAGTTGCTTCAGCCGGTCGAGATCCGCCAGCTCGTCGAAATTCATCAGATTCGTCTGGCCGCTGATAATGTAGTCATCGCCTTCGTCAGCGGCCACCACGGCGTCCTCGGCCATCGCCAGCGTATCCGACATCGCCTGATCCATCCGGCTGCGCTCATCGCGCAACTGCTCGATCAGATCACGGCGTATCTCGGACAGATCCTTGCCACCGAAGGTGCTGGTGAGGAAATTTCCCGCCCGCTCCAGCTCGGCCGGAGAATAGGTCTTGCGCGTGTGCAGCAGGCGGTTGTGTACTCCGCCCTCCTCGGTCACCAGGATTGCCAATACGCGCTGTTCCGACATCGGCAGGAACTCGATCTGGCGTAGCAGAATACGATTGCGCCGGGGGATCATCACCACGCCGGCCATGCGCGTCAGGCCGGACAACAATTGCGACGCCGACTGAATCAGCGCGGCCGGGTCGGATTCTGCGCGCAATTCGCCGTGCAAATGGCTCACTGCCTGTCGATCCAGCGGTTGCAGCGTCACTAGCGAATCGACGAAGACCCGATAACCATCCGGCGTCGGCACGCGACCCGCCGAGGTATGCGGCGACACGATCAGCCCCATGTCTTCCAGATCGGCCATGACGTTGCGGATCGTCGCCGGACTCAGGTTCATCCCCGCGTCGCGCGCCAACGTGCGCGAACCGACCGGCTGACCGTCGACGATATAACGCTCGACCAGCACCTTCAAAAAGTGCCGGGCACGTTCGTTCAGATCCTGATGGGAGGCTGTTGGCATGAACGCTATCTGAAAACTGGGTCCGCTATTCGGGCTTGTTAACACGAAATCAATGGACTCTATTACCCCTGAAACAACGCCAATCAAGGCGCGAGGCGTGACGTCTGGTCATGCCAAATAAACGACGAGCAACGCAGAGTGGCGCTTTTTCAGGACCAACCCAAAGGGCTGAGACGCTTTTTCCGCCCAGCAGCGTTATCATCCGCTCATGTCGCCTCACGACACATCGCTCATTCTACCTTGCTGGACAAAGAAGCGTCTCAGCAGAGTGCATTGCTTTGCGTTATCAGGCCATTGAAAAATGGCATTTTTCAATGGCCTGCGTGCGGCACAGGGATGTACCGCCATTTTCGATGACGGCAAGTCATTGAAAATGAAGGAACCGGGAAGTAGATTAATCCTAAATCCGACAGACGCCTAGCATAAAAATACATAGTCGGTTGCCTGCGATGCGTCTGCGGGAACACCGTGAATACACCCTTGTCGGCTTGGCCTCGGCATAACCCACGGGGAAGCGGGAAATGCTGGAACCGCCGGGAGCATTTCCCGCGCCCTGCCTGGGACTTCCCGTAGCCGAACAACAGGCAAGCTTTCAGGATCCAGGGGTCCTTCAGCCCCTGTCATGAAAGGTTAGCCCGGATGTTTCGCCCGGCCGCTCGAATATGCTTCTTTCCTGTTCAATGTCATGAATCGATCAAGGCCCGGATGCAATCCGCACGCGGTGACGCTTTCCGGAACCGTATGAAACATCCGCTCTGGCACTCAAGCCACATGAGTGCCAGAGCGGAGATTATCAAGGCAAGGGAGGCGTCGGTCAAGCCGGGTTCCCAGGGTTGGGCCGCAACGGACGGGCTGACGGCTACAGGGAAGGCTAAAGGCTATGCCTGCCCCTTCAAAGACGCCTGCAAGACATTCAATTCATCCAGACGCCCTTCCGCCAGCAACGCAGCCTGCTCGGGCCAGTGATGCGGATCGTGCATGCGAAAACGCGGGCCAGCGGCATCGAGAATCGCTTTCAGTCTCGCCGGGTCGGCCTTGGCCAGGACGGTAAAAGTCTTGATACCATCATCCTTAAGCAGGCCGGCGATTTTCGGCCCGATGCCGTCGATCTTGCGCAGATCATCCTCGGCAGCGGGATCCGACGGAGATGTCTCGGGCGTAGCAGCCACGGGTTCTGGATCGTCTTCCTTCGCAACCGCCTCCTCGACTATCGAGTCGGACTCGAGCACCGGACCGGAGTCCGCCACCGACAGCGCTTCCCCGGCGGTCATCTGCGGCGTCGCGACAGGTGCTTCGGGCCGAGGTTCCGGCTGGCTCGACGTTGATCGCGGGGCAGGCTCGCTCGCCTGGCCCTTTTGCCGCATGAGTTCGGTTTTGGGTTTGCAGAAGATATGCCTGAGCAGAAAACCCAGCAAGAAAGCCACCGCCAACATGATGACGATTTCCAATGTGGCGTCGCCACCGCTATAAGCTTGGGTAACCTTCTCGAACATCGCCATCACTCCTCAATCATGCACAACCAATTCCACCGGATCGGTGGGGAAACTCGAATCCATCCTCCGCCCGGCCACCATGGCCGGAAACGTGCCAGCACGCGCCTCCAGATCGATCTCCGAAAGGGATACTCCACGCCGATGCAACAGGATGCGCACATAGCGTGCGCGTCGCTCATTGGCGAAGGAAGCCGACCCAAAACCCCAACGACTGACCGGCGGTGTAAACAGGGTGACCCGCTTGCCCCCGTTCCTGACCAGTCGGGCCACGCTGTCGAGATAATAACCAACATCCTCCGGAACGACCCCACTTATGGTCTGCTCGAAATAGAGATAGACATGCTGGGGAACCGCCCCTGGGAGAACCACCTCGGGAGACACCACGGAAAACAGGCGATTGCCAAGAACAAAGGCGCTGGCGCCCGTCGCCGCTCTCGCTCCCAAGCTCGGAGCGGAGGCGATCGGGGCACCAATACCGGATTCGATAACGGCTCGGGACGACGCCGCCGGAGGCGCTTCGGGCCGGACCTCCACCTCGGCCTCGGCGGCCGGGAGCACCGTCGCCGGCGCATCGGAATGATCGGGGACAGACTGTCGGACAACGGTCGTTTCGTCCAGCCGCGAGAGCGGGTCTGTTTCCGCGGGCGCAACGCTCTTGGGATTGGAGTCGACGGCCGCCCTATCGAGCGTATCCACGGAATCCACCGGCCCAGCGGCATGCTTGGACACGACATCGGAAAGCGACCGCGGATGTGAGGGCAAGGGTGAAGGGGGAGGTTCAGTCACGTCTGCGGTATCCAGGCGTATCAATACCTGCTCGACGACAACGCCATGCGGATCGGAGGACGGGGAAGAGGCACCGGCCCGCGCGATCGGGGAATCCTCGCGCGCGATATTCCCG
>JALSSX010000155.1 GCA_026984055.1 Sedimenticola sp.
CCAATCGATCTGCCTCTTTATGACTCATCGTAATCTGCTCCTCTGCCACGGGCCCCTCCTGAAACCAAAAGGGGACATTTTAGAATTGGACAAAGAGGACATTACTGCTTTGGGCTAACAGAATTCCCCCGAAAGCTGAAAGTCCGGGAAAAATCAGGTACAGTGGAGAGCTTTATACCTCAGAATCTGTCGGTATTGTACCGCTTTGTAACCGGAGAAGTCCCATGGCTGATAACCTGATCGCGCCGTCTATTCTATCTGCTGATTTTGCCCGTCTCGGTCCCGAGTGCGTGGATGTGCTGAAAGCGGGCGCCGATGTCATTCATTTCGATGTGATGGACAACCATTATGTGCCGAACCTGACCATCGGCCCGCTGGTTTGTGATGCGCTGCGCAAGCATGGCATCGAAGCGCCGATCGACGTGCATCTGATGGTCAAGCCGGTGGATCGCATCATCCCGGATTTCGCCAAGGCTGGCGCGACCTATATCAGCTTCCACCCAGAGGCATCCGAGCACATCGATCGTTCGCTGCAACTGATCCGTGACGAAGGCTGCAAGGCCGGCCTGGTGTTCAATCCGGCGACACCGCTGGATTATTTGGAATACGTCATGGACAAGCTCGATCTGATCCTGCTGATGTCGGTCAATCCAGGCTTTGGCGGTCAGAGCTTCATCCCGTCAACGCTGGACAAGTTGCGTCAGGTGCGCAAGCTCATCGATGCCTCCGGGCGCGATATCCGTCTTGAGGTCGATGGTGGCGTGAAGGCCAACAATATTCGCGAGATCAAGGAAGCCGGCGCGGATATGTTCGTCGCCGGTTCGGCGATCTTCGGCGCCGGTGACGACAATGATCCGAACCACTACGACAGCATCGTCAAGCAGTTCCGCAAGGAACTGGCCAAGGCCGGCTGAGTCCGATGACGATCGATAAACCCGAGATGGTGCTGATCGATGTGGATGGCACGCTGGTGGACAGCGTGCCGGATCTTGCTTGGTGTGTCGATGAGATGATGCGCCAACTGGGCCGCGAACCCTGGGGCGAGGCCGATGTGCGCAATTGGGTCGGTAACGGCGTCGAGCGACTGGTGCGCCGCGCCCTGAGTGGGCGCCTGGATGGCGAGCCGGACGAGGCCGATTTTCAGCGCGCCTATCCGATCTTTCTCGATCTGTATGCCGAGAATACCTCGAAGCGTTCGTCGTTGTATCCCGGCGTGCGCGAGGGACTGGACTACCTGGCCTCGACCGGCATCCCGATGGGTTGCGTGACCAACAAGGCCGAGCAGTTCACATTGCCGATCCTACGCGATCTCGGCATCATCGATGATTTTGGCATCGTGATCTCGGGTGACACGCTGGCGAGGAAGAAGCCGGATCCGCTGCCATTGTTGCATGCGGCGAAGTACTTCGGCGTATCTCCGACGCGCTCGCTGATGGTTGGCGATTCGGTCAGCGATGTCAAGGCGGCGCGCGCCGCCGACTTCCAGATCGTCTGCATGAGCTATGGGTACAACCATGGCGTGGATATCCGCGAGGCCAACCCGGATGCGGTCATCGACAGCCTGACCGAACTCCGGGGGCTGCTTGAAAAGGCTGCCTGAGCTGGCGGCTGGCGAGAGCCATGTGTCAGCCGTCGGTTCTCGTCCGCGTCCAGATTCCATGGTCACGGCCGGCCAAATGTCGGACTTCAGCGCGCGTGCAATGGTTCCAACGTTTGGCTTGCCGTGGCTACACGTCATCTTCCATCGTTACTACGGGAAACTTCCATGTCTGCACTGATCTGTGGATCCTTCGCCTATGACACCATCATGGTGTTCCATGACCATTTCAAGAACCATATCCTGCCAGAGCAGGTGCATATCCTGAATGTCTCCTTCCTGGTGCCGGATCTGCGTCGCGAATACGGTGGTTGCGCGGGCAATATCGCGTATAACCTGAAGTTGCTGGGTGGTGATGGCCGGCCGATGGGTACCGTTGGCACCGATTTTTCGCCCTATGCGGAATGGATGGACAAGACCGGCGTCAGTCGCGAGCAGCTGCGCGTGATCGACGGCAGCTATACCGCGCAGGCGTATATCACCACTGACAAGGACGACAATCAGATCACCGCCTTCCATCCCGGCGCGATGAATTTCTCCCACGAGAACCGCATCACCGATGTCGACGGCGTGACGATTGGCCTGGTCTCGCCGGATGGTCGCCAGGGCATGATCGAGCATGCCGAACAGTTTGCCGAGAAGGGGATTCCATTTATCTTCGATCCGGGACAAGGGATGCCCATGTTCGATGGCGAGGATCTACTACGTTTCGCCGACAAGGCGACCTGGATGGCGTTTAACGACTACGAAATGCGCTTGATGGTCGAACGCACCGGCAAGAGTCATGCGCAACTCGCTGAGATGGTCGAGGCGATCGTTGTCACGCGCGGTGGCGAGGGTTCCACGGTCTATACCGGTGGCAAGGTCATCGATATTCCGGCGGCGCCGATCTCGGCGGCCAATGATCCGACCGGTTGCGGTGACGCCTACCGCGCTGGTCTGTTGTACGGGCTGATGAACGACATGGATTGGGAAATGACCGGACGAGTTGCCGCGTTGATGGGCGCGATCAAGATCGAGCAGGCCGGCACGCAGAACCATCACTTTACCCGGGAGTCCTTCTCCGAGCGCTTTTCGCAAGCGTTCGGCATGAGTTTCGATTAACGGGCACCTCGAAAAATCGAGATCTCCTAGGAGCCTGTCGGATTTAGCCCCTGCATTCCTATAGAATAGGGATATCGTACCAAGAAAGGGGCGAAGCCAGCATGTCAAGCAAATTCCAGCCGATCAACCGATATACCGCGTACCTGTTGCCACCGTCGTTGCAAGACGGGTTACCGGAGAAACATCTGGCGCGCTTTGTGGTGGATATAGTGGATCAGCTCGACCTGAGTGAACGGGTGAAGCGTTATGGTGGG
>JALSSX010000156.1 GCA_026984055.1 Sedimenticola sp.
TGGGCGATGACACCATTGCCCAGGTCGCCGGTCTGACGGTCGGGACCATTCAGGCGCTACACCGCGACATGACAGGCAACAGGGGAAAGAAAGGCTGATTCGACCGATCACGCTTAACAGGATGTTGAAAAATGGCATTTTTCAATGGCCTGTTAGCGGATCGGCCGATCACGGAGCCAAAACCGGTCATCCAGACTCAAGGGGATCTCGATCCTGGCAAGGCGCGAAGAAGCCATGGAGTCACGCCCCGCAACGACGAGCAACACCGCCAGGGGATTTCGCCGCGCGTACAATCTTCCGACGTTTGGTTGGCGACAACGATTCCAAGTACAATCCGCCGAACAGACACGATTACCGGAACTCCAGCATGCCCGACGCACTATTCGAATCCTCTTTGAGCAGCCTGTCGCTGAGAACCCGCGGCAAGGTGCGAGACATCTATGATGTCGACGAAGGCCACATGCTGATCGTCACCACCGATCGCCTGTCAGCCTTCGACGTGGTACTGCCACAACCCATCCCCGGCAAGGGCGAGGTATTGACTCGGGTGGCGAACTTCTGGTTCGGGCGCACCCGGAATCTGCTACCGAACCATCTCGCTGGCATCCCATTGGAGCAGGTCGTGACCAACGCCACCGAGCGCAGCCGACTGGGCGACCGCGCAATCGTCGTAAAACGTCTGAAACCGCTGCCAGTGGAAGCCATCGTGCGCGGCTACCTGATTGGCTCTGGCTGGAAGGATTACCAGAAGACTGGCGCAGTCTGCGGCATGGCGTTGCCCGAGGGCCTGCGACTGGCCGACAAGCTGTCGGAAGCCATCTATACCCCGTCGACGAAGGCCGCCATCGGCGAACATGACGAAAATATTGACTTCGCCGCGACCGAGAAACTCCTCGGCGCCGAACTCGCCGCGCGGATTCGCGATCTGAGTCTGCGCATCTACACCGAGGCGGCCGCCTATGCGCTAGAGCGGGGCATCATCATCGCCGATACCAAGTTCGAGTTCGGCCTGGACGGCCAGGGCATCTTGCATCTGATCGACGAGGTACTGACGCCGGATTCATCACGCTTCTGGCCGGCCAACCAGTATCAGCCCGGCATCAGCCCACCGAGCTTCGACAAGCAATTCGTGCGGGACTATCTGGAAACCCTGGATTGGAACAAAACCCCACCCGGCCCGGAACTACCGGAGGAGATTATCACCCGCACCGCCGAGAAGTACGCCGAGGCGGAACGTCTGCTGACCCGGTGAGAATCACCCTCTACACCCGTGAGAATTGCAGCCATTGCCGTCAATTGAAGCATTGGCTGAAGGCGCGCGGCCAAACCTTCGCCGAGTTCGACGTTCAGCGCTCGCGCCGCGCGGCGAAGGCCTTTGCCCAACTGGGCGGACACGGCGTGCCGCTGGTTGTGGTCGGCGACGAGGTGGTTCACGGCTTCGACCCGAAACACCTGCGTCAGCTGCTGGGTCTCGACAACAAAAACCAGCACGATACGGGACGGGCGTGAGGCGGCTCGCGGCGGGTCTGCCGTTGCTATCCCTGTCACTAACCGGCAAGGCCGCTTTGCTGGATCTGACCACGCACTGGATCGGTAATCTGAGCCTGACGATTTTCCTCATCGCAATGCTCATCGTGGCCGTATCGCCTTCAGAAAGCTAGGCATCGGGCAACCGGATCAGGGACGCGCTTACATCGCGATCCCGATGATCCCACAATCGTGCTCACGCGCGCGTTGTAGTGCTTCTTCGACCTTCTCATACAGCATTTCGAGCGTATCCCCTTCCATATAATTGGCGATGGCGTAACAGAGCTTCAGGGGCATGCCTTCCATATCCGCAAAATCCTTCATATCGTTCTGTATGGTTTCCGCGACGAGCAGATCCTCTTCCGGTGTCCGATTGATCGTCAGCACGGCTGCGCGGTTGTCCGCGACCCGGCCGATATAATCCAGTGTCGATACCTCGCCGGACAGTATCCTGCGTAGTTCGCGCAACAGGCCGTTGGTCTTCTTCTCGCCCAACCGCGCCACGATCTCGTGATAGTTGACAAACTCGATCAGCACGATCGAAAGCGGCGTGTTGTAGCGCTGTGAACGCAAGATCTCATGACGCAGAATCGCATCGAATTTCACCTTATGGTAGATATCGGTCACCGGGTCCAGTTCTATGGCCTGTTCCAGGCCGGCGAGAATCTTATCTTCGCTGACGATATGCGTTTCGACTAACATATCGTTGCGAAAAGCCACGCGCCGAAAAGCCAGATATGCGATCAGAACCACAGTGTAGAGAAAGATCGATGCAATGACGACGCCCAATACGATGGCCTCCAGCATCTCTTTATGGAGCAGACTGTTGGGCAATGAGTGAATCATAATCAGTGCCAAGCCGCCCTTCATGCCGGCGAAGGTCAATGCGTTTACCCAACGCAACGGGTAATGCCGCATCCATGCCAGGGAAGCAACCAGCAGGAAGCGAAGCGCTGTCGTCAATATCAACGCAATCAGAATCTCTCGCCAGTATTGAACCAGAAGATGTTCGTCCAGCAGTTGGGCAATCAGGATAAACAATACCGCGTTGGCAAAAATCCCAACGTACAGCGCCTCCTTGCGATAGGCGCGAAAAGAGACACTGGTCAATGCCGGAGTCTTGACCAGCAGCTCCTCGATCCGGAGCAGAATGCGCCGCAGCATGTTCAGATGGTAACGGCTACCGTCGGCGTGCCTCACCAGGCGGTTGTGCAGCTCATAATTGAAGACCAATCCACGCTTGACCTCCTTGTCGATAAGCACCCGGAACAGCATCAACGCAACCAGTAACGCCAATATGCCGGCAAAGTGCAGCCGGTCGGTGATCAGAAACGCGCCTATCGCAACCAAATAAGCGGATGAGAATTGTTCGATCGGATCGCGCAACAGCTTCAGGATCGCAAATCCAACGAATGCTGTTGCGATTCCGATCAAGCTGGAGAAGACAAACACTCTGACCAGCATCAGGGATACCGAATCGAAGCCGACATCGCCCTCTCGCAAGATCGGCAGCGCGATAAAATAGAATGCAATCAACGCCGTGGCATCGTTGAACAGGCTTTCGCCTTCGGCAATAAGCCGCAACCGCCGCGGCAGATCGAACTTGCCCGCCATGCTGGTAACGGTGATCGCATCAGTTGCCAGCAAAGGCGAAAACAGGCAGGCTAATTCACCCGTGTCCAAGGCCGGCAACAACCACCTTCCGAGCACCACCGCAATCAATAGCGACATCCCGACCCCGAGGAAAGCCAGATAAAAAATTGGAAACAGATGCTCACGCACATCCTTGATAGACAGGTTGATCACATCCGGAAACAGAATGATCGGCAGCAGCATGATCAGCACTTCGTCGAACTGCGCGGCGGTAATGTCCAGCGAGCCAGGAAACATCGCTGAAATAAAGAAGGAGAATGCGATCAACGGCAAATTGATCGGGATGCTCGTATATTCCTCAGTGATGCGGGATATCAGTACAATAATGAGGATGATGGACAATACTTCTATCATCGGGATATGCCTCCAGGTAGACCAGCAAGGTTATAGCCACGGAGCCATGCGCCACAATATGGGAGAATACCCAAACCGGAGTGCTTCTCAGTCGGCTTGCGCGTACAATCCGCCGATTGCCGTTTTCTGGAACAACCGATTGCCAGACACACTGTTTGAATCGAGCATGAAATATCTGTCACTCATGGGCTGCGGCAAGATGCGTGATATCCACGCAATCGACGGTAGGCGCATATCAATCATCACGGATGAGCGGATGATGCATGGCCTCAACGAGAAACCCCTCCGCAAGGCACTGCATCCGATATGATATTCCGTCTATTCAGCCTTTGGTTGCTCGTCACGTTCTCCGGTCCCGCCATGGCGGACCCGTCACCCATGGAGAACCACCCGATACTGGATCTGAGCAGCGAATGGGTGGGCTACCTATGCCTTGTGATCTTCATTGGCACGCTACTCGTCGTGGTCGTTGAAGAATTCACCCTGCTGCGGAAATCCAAGCCCATGCTGCTCGCCGCCGGGCTGATGTGGGGTTTGATCGCCTGGGCCTATAGTCAGCGAGGCATCGAGCATATCGTCGAGGCAGCTTTCCGTGAAAACTTTCTTGTCTACATCGAAATTCTGCTATTCATGCTGGTGGTCATCACCTACGTGAACGCCTTGCGTCAACGCGGTCTGTTTCAATGGATGGCATGCGGATTGGGCGAGCGTGGCTATAGCTATCGTCGTATCTATTGGTCGATTGGCCTACTCTGCTTTTCCGTATCGCCCTGGGTCGACAACCTCGCAACCGCGATATTCTTCGCCGCTCTGTTGCTGACCATCGCGCGCGAATCACCACGCGTCGTCACACTGGGCTGCGTGCATATCGTCGTCGCAGCAAACGCCGGTGGCGTCTTCAGTGGCTTTGGCGATGTCGCTACCCTACTCGTCTGGCGCGCCAACCTGACGACTCACCAAGGAGCGTTGGATCTACTTGCGCTCAGCCGCCTGTTCCTGCCCGCGCTGGTCAGCTATCTGCTTTCGGCTTGGCTGATCGGTCGCGCGCTGCCTGACGGACATCTACGAACTCGGCCGAAACGCGCCAGTTGCAAACAAGGTACCGGCTTTATTCTGCTGCTGTTCCTGATCACCTTGTTGATGGCCGTAGCGGCGCGTAAATTTCTCCATCTGCCTGCGGTACTCGGCATGATGAGTGGACTGAGTCTGCTGATGTTCTATGGCTATACACTGCGCATGCGCGAAACCCACCTACCCGATGTCAACCAACCCTTCGATATCGTCAAATCAATTGCCGGCGCGGAATGGAACTCACTGCTGTTCCTGTATGGCGTCATCGCCTGTTCTGGCGCCTTGGCCTTCATCGGTTATCTCCCCCGCTTTGGCGCCCAGCTCTATCAATCGCCCGGTGGTGCCACCTTGGCAAATATCGGTGTCGCCGGCCTATCCGCAATACTCGACAACATACCCGTGCAGAACGTGTTGCTGACAATGCACCCGCACATGTCACTGGGGCAATGGCTGCTTGCAATCTTCTCGGCTGGAACCGGCGGCAGCCTGCTCTCCATCGGCTCGACCGCCGGGGTCGGCCTGATGGGACTGGTGGGCAACCGCTATACCTTCTTTGGTCATTTGCGTTGGCTGCCGGCGATACTGACCGGATATTTTGCCGGGGTGTTGACCCACTTTCTGGTAAACGGCCGATTTTTCTAACCCCCACGCCAGTTATGCTATAGTGGCGCGGATGTGTCGCGAGGCAATAGCAAAGCAGCCCGTGTTTTGCTATTGGTTCGATGTTATCGGACGCAATCCACAATAATCCGGAGGGTCTCATGTCCAAGAAACATCCTGTTGTCGCCGTCACCGGTTCGTCCGGCGCGGGCACCACCACGGTAAAACGTGCTTTCGAACATATCTTTCTGCGCGACGGCATCAAGTCCGCCGTCATCGAGGGCGACAGCTTTCACCGCTACGATCGCGCGCAGATGCGCGAAGAGATGGCCAAGGCCGTCGAGGAAGGCCGCAATCTGAGCCATTTCGGACCCGAAGCCAACCGCTTCGACCGCCTTGAGGAGTTGTTCAAGACCTACGGTGAAACCGGCGGCGGACAGAAACGCTATTATCTACACAGCGACGAGGAAGCCGAGTTCCACAACAAGCGTCTCGATATCAGCAAGAAGCCCGGCGAGTTCACCCCCTGGGAAGATATTGAGGAAGGCACCGACCTGCTGTTCTACGAGGGTCTGCACGGCTTGGTGGTCACCGATGACGCGGATGTCGCCGCGCATGTCGACCTGGGTGTCGGCGTAGTGCCCAACGTCAACCTGGAGTGGATCCAGAAGATCCATCGCGACAACGCCGAGCGCGGTTATTCCGCCGCCGCCACCGTGGATACCATCCTGCGTCGCATGCCAGACTACATCAATCACATCACCCCGCAGTTCTCGCGTACCGACATCAACTTTCAGCGTGTCGCCACGGTGGACACCTCCAACCCGTTCATCGCCCGCGATATCCCGACCCCCGACGAGAGCTTCGTCGTGATTCGCTTCAAGAACCCGGACAAGTTCAACATCGATTTCCCGAACTTGTTGGCAATGCTCGACAATTCCTTCATGTCGCGGCGTAATACCATCGTCGTTCCCGGAGGCAAGATGGGCTTCGCGATGGAGATCATCCTCGGCCCGATCATCCATCAGATGATGGAATCCCGCTCGGCATAAGCCGTTATGCTGGCTGGCGGCATCCGTTCGCCAGCCGACGATATCCCGTCATGTTCCGACACGTTCACACCACCGCCAGCCAATGGCAGGACGCGGCCCGCGTCGCGGTCGCCGCGCTGGGTCCGTTATCGAACCCGGATGTGCTGGCTTTCCTCTATGTCAGCAACCGCTTTGCCGCCGAGATGGATGCCCTGCTCGCCTATCTGCGCCAACACACCGGCATCCAGCATTGGGTCGGCACAGTCGGCATGGGGTTGTGTAGCACCGGCCAGGAGAGCTATGAAGAAGGCGGGCTGGTACTGCTCGTCACGGACATTCCCGACAGCCAGTTCCAATTGATCCCGAACCTCGCCACGCGCGTCGACCGATTTCTCGCTCCGAGCTCGGCATGGCGGCGTCAGGCCGGCGCGCATTTCGGCGTGATACATGGCGACCCGAGCAATGCCGAAACGCCAAGGCTGATCGAATCACTGGCCAATGGCATGGATCCGGGCTTTCTGGTCGGCGGCCTGAGTTCATCGGAAACCACGCTGCCGCAACTGTGCGATCGCGTCGTCTCCGGCGGCATCTCCGGAGTGATGTTCGCATCGACCGTCGAGGTCACCACCGGACTCAGCCAGGGTTGCAGCCTGATCGGCCAACGCCACGAGGTGACCGAGGGTGAACGCAATATCATCCTGGAGATCGACGACCGCCCGGCAATGGATGTCTTCGAGGAAGAGATCGGCGAGGTGCTGGCTCGCGATCTGAGCCGGGTTGGTGGCTTTATCTTCGCCGCCCTGCCGATCGCCGGATCGGATACCGGCGACTACCTGGTGCGCAACCTGGTGGGTGTCGACCCGGAGAACCGCATCCTGGCAATCGGCGATTATGTACATCCTGGCATGTCGATCCAGTTTGCCCGGCGCGATGGCCAGACCGCGCGCGATGATCTGATCCGCATGCTGGCGGACACACGCGCGCGCGCCGGCAAGCAGGTGCGCGGCGGGCTGTATTTCTCGTGTCTCGGTCGCGGCCGGCAGTTGTTCGGCGAGGAATCAGCCGAGATGCGGCTGGTGCAACAGCAGCTCGGCGATATCCCGCTCGCCGGTTTCTATGCCAATGGCGAAATATTCCATAACCGCCTGTATGGCTATACTGGCATACTCACCCTGTTCCATTGAAGAATTTCGCCATGCCCAAACCCGATTCCATCGCACTGTGTCTACTCATGTCGCTCGCGCCGCTCCTGAGCGTGTCCGCCGCCGACAGCGGCTATTCCAACTGCCTGCAACGCCAACTCACTCGGGCAACGGACGACACGACCCTCGGCCAGATCCGCGCGCGTTGCCGCCGGGCGGAGTCCCCAATGAAGAGCCGCATCGACCGTCGCATCAAGGTAGAGAAGCGTGTCGCCGGATCGCGCTTCGGTCTGCTGCCACATCGTACCAATTACCTGCTGGCCGGCGCGTATAACAGCAGCTTCCAAAGCCGCGAGGGGTTCGGTGACCTGCTCGATGCCGAGGATACCGGCTTCCAGCATGTCGAGGCCAAGTTCCAACTCAGCATCAAGATGCCACTGGCCTACGACCTGTTCGGCACCTCCAGCGGCCTCTATTTGGGCTACACCAATCGATCGTTCTGGCAAGCGTACAACACCAAGCTGTCGTCACCATTCCGGGAAACCAATCACGAACCGGAGATCTGGCTGTCGTTCTATAACTCCTGGAGGATTCTCGGTTTCCGCAACACAGTCGACTCCATCGGCCTGTCGCACCAGTCCAACGGTCGCGCCGGCGCCTTGTCGCGCAGTTGGAACCGGATCTATGCGCGCTTCATCTTCGAAAAAGACAACCTCACCTTCGAATTCAAGCCCTGGTGGCGCATCCCGGAAAGCAAGGACAACGACGACAACCCCGATATCGACGACTACCTGGGTTACTTCGAGTTCGGCGGCGTCTATAAGGACGGCGACAATACCTTTTCCATGCGCGTGCGCAACAACCTGCGCTCCAACGAAAACCGTGGATCGCTACAGCTTGACTGGAGCTTTCCGCTGACCCACTACCTGCGCGGTTATGTGCAATGGTTCAATGGTTACGGCGAAAGCCTGATCGACTACAACCACAATGTGAACAGCTTCGGCATCGGCATCCAGATGACCGACTGGCTGTAAAACTACCGGAGCCAATATGGACCAAATACTCGTTGAACATCATGCCTCCACAGCCAAGCTCGATATCATGGGCGTCTTCGACTGGCCGATCTGGGAGAAGGAAGCCTCGACCTTTCCATGGACGTATGGCGAACGGGAAACCTGCTACATCTTGAAAGGCAAGTTCACTGTCACACCCGATGGCGGCGAGCCACAGACATTCGGCAAGGGCGACCTGATCATCTTCCCCGCCGGCATGTCATGCACTTGGGAGATCACCGAACCGGTCAGGAAACACTATGACTTTGGCTGAGGCTTGACGCTGCCGCGACGTGCGGACATCGCCCCGGCAGCAGTTGGAAAAGCCCTCCATGGCCTTTTCAGCGACGCATCGAAAAACCATGTTATGGCCACAGCCAGCGCCAACACCCGATAGCTCTCCGGCCTGGTCCGGTTTCAGACAACGTCTCCAAGCCATGAAAGCGAACAAGCACACGCCGATGATGCAGCAATACCTGCGCATCAAGGCCGAACACCCCGACACCCTGCTATTCTACCGCATGGGTGATTTCTACGAACTTTTCTATGAAGATGCCGAAGCAGCCGCGCGCCTACTCGACATCACGCTGACGAAACGCGGCCAATCGGCCGGCAAGCCGATCCCGATGGCCGGCGTGCCCTACCACGCGGCGGAGAACTACCTGGCCCGTCTGTTACAAGCTGGCCAGTCGGTGGCGATCTGCGAACAGATTGGCGATCCAGCTACCAGCAAAGGACCGGTGGAACGTCAGGTGGTACGCATTGTCACCCCCGGCACAGTCACCGACGAGGCGCTGTTGGATGCACACCGCGACGTGCTGCTGGTCGCGATCCTGCCGCATGCCAACGGCCATGGACTGGCGACGCTGGACCTCAGTGGCGGCCGCTTCGTCGTCCAGGAACTGACCGGAAACGAGGCACTACACAGCGAACTGGAGCGTCTGCACCCGGCCGAGGCGCTGATACCGGACAGCCTGGACGACAAACCGCCACTGCCGGAGCATTGTGGCGTGACCCGTCAGCCCGACTGGTATTTCGACCGGGACACCGCCCACCAGTTGCTCTGCGAACAGTTCGGCACCCAGAGCCTGGAGGGCTTTGGCGTGCGTCCCGACACCGCCGCCATCGCCGCCGCTGGCGCATTGCTGCAATACGTCCAGCAAACCCAACGCGGCGCGTTGCCGCATATCCGCGCTATCCACGCCGAATCACGCGACGATGCAATCATCATCGATGCCGCGACGCGACGTAATCTAGAGATCGACCAGGGGCAGAACCCGGCGCACACCCTGGCGGCGATCCTCGACCATGCCGCCACCGCGATGGGCGGCCGCCTGCTGCGCCGCTGGATCAACCGCCCGCTGCGCGACCGCCAGATCATCGCGGCGCGTCACCAAGCCATCGAAACCCTGCTGAAACATGACGCGCATAGCGACCTGTACGACCGGTTGCGCGCGATCGGCGACATCGAACGCATCGCCACGCGCATCGCATTGAAGAGCGCGCGACCGCGCGATCTTGCGGTATTGCGCGACAGCCTCGCCGCATTGCCGACGATCCTCGCGGTGATCGACGCCTTGGAAGACCCCTTACTGAAGCGCCTCGCCAAGGCGATCGGCGCGCATCCCGAGACCCTCGACCGCCTGACCCGAGCCATCATCGACAATCCGCCGATGCTGATCCGCGACGGCGGCGTGCTGGCCGAGGGCTACGATGCCGAACTGGACGCATTGCGCAGCCTATCGCGGAACGCCGACCAGTACCTGCTCGAACTGGAACAACGCGAAAAGGCGCGTACTGGCATCAACGGCCTGAAGGTCGCCTACAATCGCGTACATGGCTACTACATCGAGATCAGCCGGGTACACTCGGAACAGGTGCCGGATGACTACCTGCGGCGTCAGACTCTGAAAAACGCGGAACGCTTCATCACCCCAGAACTGAAACAGTTCGAAGACAAGGTGCTCAGCGCTCGCGATCGCGCGCTGAGCCTGGAGAAATCGCTCTACGATACCCTGCTGGAGCATCTCCAGCCAGCCATTCCCGCCTTCCAACGTGCCGCCAAGGGCCTGGGCGCGCTGGACGTGCTCGCAAGTTTTGCGCATATCGCTGAAAAGCAGGAATACACCCGCCCCGTATTGCACCATTCTCCCGGCCTGGCGATCCGCCATGGGCGCCATCCAGTGGTCGAGACCCTGAGCGACACAGCCTTCATCGCGAACGACGCCGAACTCAATGCGCAACGCCGCCTACTGATCATCACCGGGCCGAACATGGGCGGCAAATCGACTTATATGCGCCAAACCGCGTTGATCGTCATCATGGCCTGGGCCGGAGGCTTCGTGCCCGCCGAACATGCCGAGATCGGCCCCGTGGATCGCATATTCTCGCGCATCGGCGCCTCCGACGACCTGGCTGGCGGGCGCTCGACCTTCATGGTCGAGATGGAAGAGACCGCCAATATCCTGCACAACGCCAGCAATCACAGCCTGGTGCTGCTCGACGAGATCGGTCGCGGCACCTCAACCTTCGACGGCCTGTCACTGGCCTGGGCTGTCGCCATCGAGCTGGCCGAAAAGTTGCGCGCGCATACCCTGTTCGCCACGCATTATTTCGAACTCACCGCACTGGCCGACGAATACCCGGCAGTCGTCAACGTGCATCTGGACGCCACCGAGCACCAGGGACGCATCGTCTTCCTCCACAGCGTCAAGCCTGGCCCGGCGAGCCAGAGTCATGGCTTGCAGGTCGCCGCATTGGCCGGCGTGCCGGAAGTGGTGCTGGCGCAAGCCCGCCAACGCCTCACGGAACTCGAAACCCGGGCCAGTCAGCAAACCGACGCGTTGGCCGGCCAGTTGTCACTGTTCGACACGCCGCCCACGCCGATCGCGCCGAGGCACCCGGCGCTGGAACTCATCGAGGACAGTCAGCCAGACGATATGACTCCCCGTCAGGCACATGATCTGGTATATAAGTTGAAAACCCTGTGCAAGGAGAATCCACAATGACCTTTATCGTCACCGACAACTGTATCCGCTGCAAATACACCGACTGTGTCGAGGTCTGTCCGGTGGACTGCTTCCACGAAGGACCGAACTTCCTTGTCATCGACCCGGACGAATGCATCGACTGCGCGCTGTGCGAACCCGAATGCCCCGCCGCCGCGATATTTTCCGAGGACGACCTGCCCACCGACCAGCAGGCATTCCTCGAACTGAATGCCGAACTCGCCCAACAATGGCCAGTCATCACTGAGAAAAAAGACCCATTGCCCGATGCCGAGGAATGGGACGGCAAAGAAAACAAGCTGCAATACCTGGAACGCTGATAGACGTGCTACCCTAACAGGATGTTGAAAAAGTCCTTCCATGGACTTTTTCAACGACGGAACCGGAAAATGCAATTTCCCGGATCCCTCATTTTCAATGACTTACAGTCATCGAATATAACGGTACATCCCCGTACCGCACACAGGCCGTTGAAAAATGGCATTTTTCAACGGCCTGCTAACACCCATATCGAGACCTGGAGCGTCCCGGATCATGAAAAGTTGCCCAGGGTTCGGCCACGGGATGCCGAAGCTAAACCCACAGAGACATATCGACGGCGTTCCCACAAACGAATCGCGGACAACCGACCGCCTTCCCTCACGCTAGACGGGCATCCTCCCCCGTATCTCGACATGACTATCCTGACCCCAAGACAGGCCCAGATCCTCGACTTCATCCGCCGTTGGCAACGAAATCACGGCAGTGCGCCGACGCGAGCCGAGATCGCATCGCATTTCAGCTTTCGCTCACTGAACGGCGCCGAGCAGCACCTGCGCGCATTGGACAAAAAAGGCGTGATCGAACTGCGTCGCGGGGAATCACGCGGCATCCGGCTACTGGATGCCGATACCGCCGGCCACGAAAGCGGATTGCCCGTCGTCGGACGAGTCGCGGCTGGCAACCCGATACTCGCGCAACAGCATATCGAAGAGCGCATCGAGCTGCCAACGACACTATTCCACTCCCGCGCCGACTATCTGCTGCGCATCCAGGGCATGAGCATGCGCGACGCCGGCATCCTCGACGGCGATCTACTCGCGGTGCGTCGTGGACCCGAGGCGGACAACGGCCAGATCGTCGTCGCACGCATCGGCGACGAAGTCACGGTCAAGCGCTTCCATCGTCAAGCCAACTGGAAGCACAAGGTGTTGTTGCTGCCCGAGAATCCAGATTTCGATCCAATCCCTGTCGACCTGCGCCATCAGCGCCTCGTCATCGAGGGACTTGCCGTCGGGCTGGTCCGCGCCGGCATATAGCTACACCCGCAAAATGTCAATTTCTTTTACACCGAGTTTCATCACCACCGTCCAGCATGGGTTATCACGCCCTTCGCGGTAACTATTCGGCCGGCAATCCTAACCCGTTGTTTCTATTTCACTAAAATCCACAACAGACAAGCGGAGAAATCCGCTTGTGACTTATACCACTGCCCACCACCCTGGAAATTCCATAGCGGACCAATAAATAATACTATTATTCTGTTTATATTTTTTACACATATATAAACGATAAATAGCAACCTACTGTTATAAAAGAAATAATTAATTGGCCTTGTTTATGCATGGTTTAAGTTGAAAGACCAAAAATAAACACACTTTAATGAAAGTTAAAGTAGAGTTTTAATATGAACAATTGGAGAACGAAATGAATCATCAACTTAAATTGCTTGCCGTAGCTTGCTCATTCGGCTTTTCATCTGTTGCACTAGCCGTGCCAACTGATCTGACACCGTGGAGCAACGAGGGGAACGGATCCTGGAGTGTCGCGGCCGATACGCATTCTGTCTTCCAGTCCCTCAATGGCGACCCGACGGTGTTCTACGGCGATTTCAATGGCCAGGGTCGTCAGTTGTCCGGCTCGATCACCGTTGAAACCACTGGCGATGACGACTTCATCGGCTTCGTACTCGGCTTTCAACCGGGTGACGTGAACGCGGCGGTAACGGATTTCATCCTGATCGACTGGAAACAAGGCGACCAGAATTCTGGCTGCTCCGCGGGTAATACCGGCAACAAGGGATTGGCCATATCCCGGGTCACTGGGGGCTTGTCCAATATCGACAACACTTGGTGTCAT
>JALSSX010000157.1 GCA_026984055.1 Sedimenticola sp.
GATCGCTACGGGGTCGAGCCGATCTGCGCGGTATTGCCGATTGCCCCGTCGACCTACTACGAACACAAGGCCCGTGAAGCCGACCCGGAACGGCTGCCGCCGCGCGTACAGCGCGACCAGGCACTGTCCGATGAGGTTGACACGTTCCGACTCCTACGACAACGCCCTGGCGGAAACGATCAACGGCCTGTACAAGGCCGGGGTGATCTACTGGCGGGGTCCCTGGAAGAACCTGGAGGCGGTCGAGTATGCCACCCTGGAGTGGGTAGACTGGTTCAACCACCGGCGGCTTCTGGAGCCCATCGGCAACATCCCGCCAGCGGAGAAGGAACTGGCGTATTATCGCCAACTGGAAGGGTCGGCCAGGGCGGCCTGACTCAAACAAAATGGTCTCCGGAATTCCCGGGGCGGTTCAGAAGATCACATTATCGTGAACGAGGCTTCGCGAGAGGGTGCGAGCATTTCGGGGTTTAGGCGACGAAGGAGTGAAACACGTTAAAGCAAGCGTGATGTTGAAGCCATGTAAGGGCACGGTCTTCCAACCTGGGTCGAAAGACCGTGGCCATATTGGTGTCAGGGAGTTGGGTTACCCACGTCACGCAGGCCTGCGAAAACGCAGTCCCAGCAGACCCAGGCCGAGCAAAGCCAAGCTACCAGGCACCGGCACCTGATCCTCGACATCCACTGACTGGGTCGCAATCACCCGCAACTCGTAGGTTCCAGCAGCCAACACAGCGGTTGTGGCCTCATACATGAAGGTGAGCTTCCCCGCATTGTGCGTCTGCGTCAGGGCGATGCCGTTACCCACCGCTAAAGCGATATCCAGATCCGCATTGAGGTCCGATCCATCCTTCGTCTCGGTACCGCCAGTGATAACACCGTCGACAATGCCGTTGGGCGTCCACCCAAACATCTGAACACCCGTGAGCGAGTCGATGATAGACATATTGAATGATAACGCGGCTTGGGCACGATCGACCGCGCCAAGCTCATCGACTTCCACAACCAGATACGGCAGGGCATCAAAGGAAAATGTCAGCGCATCACCCCCCGCATCTATCGTGAAACTCTGTGTCAACTCGTTGCGGCTGAGGCCATTTGCGTCATGTGTGTGGTTGGGACCATGGGGAACATAGGCTTCCGCCACGCCCATGGCGTGGCTAGGATCCACAATCTGCGCCACTCCCCGGCCATAGTGCGCCCCCTTGCCCCTTGCGCTGCTCATGGGATCGCCACTGATTATTGTATTTGCACCGAGAGGCACGGCCGTGCCGGAACCTCCATCGGTACAGCCTCCCGGTGATACACAGTCGGTAAACGCGTTTACCGGCGTTGTCGATAGGATGGCGTTGTGACCACTGGCATTTGCATCGGATCGTGCCTGTGTGCTGACGCCGTAAACTGGCTGCCCAAAGGTTGTATTCCCTCCCGTACTGATCGCAAAACTACTAATATCATTATACGCATAACCATAGGCAAACGCCTCTGCCTGCTGGGCAACACCCAGTATCAATACGCCACTAACCGTCGTAGCCAATAGAGTTTTTTTATCTAACATTGCTCTCTCCCTAATTATGTTTAGCATAATGAATGCTTATTATCTGGTGCTGTGATCCTGGATTAACGATGCATAACACCGGAGTTTTCCGGACCAATCCTGCTCTATATCTCGTCCGGTATCCGAAATAAATGCATAAATCGAGCCAGATACAGTAATAGACTGATTCGTAAAGTGATTACTGGGATGAAAGTCTCAATATAGGGGATTGAACAATAAATATGTAAAGTATGAAAAATAATGTTTGAATGAAGATATTTCAGATATAAAGCTAAGATTAACAAATATTATTCTTATCTATCAACGACATAAAAACTCATAACATGTATTCGCCAATGAGTTGCAATAAGTACTTACCAAGCGCTATGTTAGCGAAAACCCCTGTAAGTTTTCCTGACATAACGCCATCAGTTTTAGCGTGAAAATACGCAGTCAATTACCCATGATCCACTTTACTATGCTGGATAACCGAGCATCAACTTGTAGTCGAAACAGAATCCAGATGATGCTCGCTCAGCGCCATTCAAGTTCTGATAACGTCTCTTCCAGAAAGTTGACGAGTGCACGCACTTTGGGTGCGACGTGTTTGCGCGTCGGGTAAACGGCAAAAATACCCAACTCGATCGAACGATATTCGGACAGTATTTCCACCAGCCTGCCCGCCGCCAGATCGTCCCCAACAAGGAAGCTCGGTTGTAGCATGATGCCCTGATGGGCCAGTGCAACGGCCCGGCATGTGTCGCCATTGTTTGTGAACATCCACGGCCGGATCTTCACGTTGACCGGCCCTTCGGGTCCCTCGAATTCCCACACATTCCCACCCAGCCAGTAGCGATACCCAATGACCTTGTGCTCAGCCAGATGCATGGGGTTTGTGGGTTCACCGTATTGATCAAGTTACGTCGGTGAAGCACACAGAACCATTCGGGTGCTGGCAAGACGCTTGCTGATAAGCGATGAGCTAGACAAGGTGGCAATGCGGATGGCTAGGTCGTACCCCTCTTCCACCACATCCACAATACGGCCAGAGAGTTCCACGTCGAGCCGTACCTGTGGGTGTTGGTCATGAAAGGCATCCCAGAGGGGCGCCAGAGTTTGAATGCCGAAAGACACGGGGACATTGACACGCAGGAGCCCGCGGGCCGCGCCTCCAGCTCAGCCACGTGACGCGACACCGCAGGCTTAGATATGTGCAAAACCTCAGCAGCACCAACAAATCTACCCGCATCCACCACCGCGCAAAACGTCTGCATTTCCTGAAATCGATCCATTGTTCCTTATTCCGGCACAGTTCATTTCATTTATGCATGTTTATATTTATTTTCTGAATAAGTACAGTGCTATTCGTGCTCGGGATACCCCCGAACCCGTCATGAGACGGCTTTTAAAACACGCTTTAAACCAGCGACAGAGGAAAACATCATGAAAACGCTTGTAAAAAAAGTTATGGCAACCGACACCGGATTTAGCCCACTGACCCTTCGCATCCCGGTCGGCGTCATCTTTGCCGCGCACGGCGCACAAAAGCTGTTCGGCTGGTTCGGTGGCTATGGCTTGGAGGACACCGGTCAGTGGATGGCCTCGATGGGCCTTACCCCCGGCCACCTGATGGCATTGCTCGCCGGCAGTACTGAATTTTTTGGCGGCCTTGCCTTGATCCTCGGCCTGCTGGTAAGGCCGGCAGCGGCGGCACTCGCCTTCACGATGGTCATCGCCATTTTTACCGTTCACATCGGTAATGGCCTGTTCCTAAGCAATAACGGTTACGAATTTGGTTTGGCTTTACTCGCAGCATCGGTGGCCCTTGCCATCAGCGGTGCAGGCCGGGCTTCAATCGACGCCGTATTGTCCAAAAACTGATCCAGGCGATATTACCCCCCTGATAGAGGGGTGTCGCAAAACCCCGGGTAGGCTTTTGCGACACCCTCCACAGGGCTGGAATGATGCGTCCCGGCCTAACACGAACATAAGCATCGTTTACAGGAGCGTTAAAATGTTGATCAATGGCCAGTGGGCAAAAGATTTTCATCCCGTACAGGGCACCGATGATGAAGGCGGTTTTGTGCGAGACACATCCCAATTTCGCAACTGGGTCACCGTGGACGGTCGCTCGGGACCAACCGGTGTGGGGGGATTCGTTGCGGAACCTGACCGCTATCACCTGTATGTTGCCCTGATTTGCCCCTGGGCCTCACGCACATTGATGGCTCGCCGACTCAAGGGGCTGGAGGACATTATTTCGGTGACGGTGCTAGACCCCCGCCTGACCGAAAAAGTCTGGCGTTTCGGAGGCAACGACGATGCGCTGCCCGGCAGCCAGGCAGATCCGCTGTACGCCGCCAAATATCTCTACCAGGTTTACCAGCATGCCAAACCCGATTACACCGGCCAGATCACCGTCCCGGTTCTCTGGGATAAACATAAAGAGACCATCGTCAATAACGAATCATCGGAGATCCTTCGCATGTTCAATGACGGGTTTGGCGACCTGGCCCAGGGAAGCATCGATCTCTACCCGAACGACTTGCGCCGGGAAATCGATAGCATCAACGAGCATCTCTACGACCGTTTCAACAATGGCGTCTACCGCGCGGGTTTTGCGACAACCCAAATAGCCTATGAACGAGCGGTTCACGAAGTGTTTGATAGCCTGGACTGGATCGATCGGCGACTCGACCATCAAGACTATCTGCTGGGCAACCGTCTCACTGAGTCGGATGTGCGGGCATTCGTCACCCTGATCCGCTTCGACCTTGCCTATTACGGACTTTTTAAGACCAATCTCCGCCAGCTGCGCGACTACCGGAATATCACCGCCTATATCAAGCGCATCCATAACCTGCCGGGCATCGCGGAAACCGTATCACCAGAACACATAAAAACAGGTTACTACTCTATTCAGGCCCTGAGTCCTTCGGGTATCGTCCCGGCCGGCCCCATCGAATTATAGTGATACTGTAAAGGTTTCGTTTTTGATCCTCCAACGGGTTTGATCCTCCAACGGGTGCGCGCAGCGCGTATCAATGACACCAGGTTGTCCTGGTGAATGGAAATATCCATCACTCATGAGAAATGGTGACGCTTGCCATTGGGCTTGATCTCCCAGTATTCGAAAAAGTTTACTTCCAGTTCAAGATTGGCAGCGTTCAATGGCGCGCGATTGAGGTAGCAAAAACGATATCGAAAAAACCAAGTATCTCACAGGGTCTATACTGGGTAAGACGGCTTCCATGGGAGGTGTATGTGAACCGCGTCTTGCGATGGGCTTCTACCCGATTGATCGATTGGCTGATGCGCGATGGACCGCCTTCGGTGCAGTATATGTGCGACTTCCGACGTCTTGGCGAGGAGGTCAGGCCGGCCGATGTGTTGCTGGTTCAGGGGCGTAGCCGGGTGGCGACGGTGATCAATTTGATCAGTCAGAGCACTTGGACGCACGCGGCGATCTATATCGGTCGCCTGCGAGATATACACGACAAGTCGCTGCGGCGCATGGTCACGCGCTCGTATCGCGCGCACCCAGACGAGCAGTTGATGATCGAGGCGCTGCTTGGCAGGGGCACGATCGTTGCGCCGTTGTACAAGTATCATAAGGATCATGTGCGCATCTGTCGGCCAAATGGCCTGGAGCGGCGCGATGCGCGCAAGGTGATCCATTACTGCATCGAACGCGTCGGTAGCGGTTACGATCTTCGCCAACTTCTGGATCTGGCACGTTTTGTGTTTCCGTGGTCGATTCTGCCACGCCGCTGGCGTTCCAGCCTGTTCGAACACAACGCTGGCGCGTTCACGCGCACGGTGTGCTCCAGCTTGTTGGCGGAGGCTTTCGGTGAGGTGGATTTTCCGGTGTTGCCATTCATCGAGCGGCGCGAGGATGGTTCGCTGCGCTTCTATAAGCGCAATACCAAGCTTTTCACTCCACGCGATTTCGATCATTCCCCCTATTTCGGCATCATCAAGTATCCGTTTCTCGGCATCGATGAGGTTGGCCTGTATCACAAGCTGCCCTGGAGCCATCGCGACTTGATCTATAACGATGAGGAGGAACGCTTCGCCGCGCGCTTACGAGCATCCCAGAAGGACACATGCCCGCAAGCGCCCCGGTCTGCCGGACAACGGCCCGATAGCCGGCTCGGCGCTGGCGCGCGGCGCATCGCAACGCTGAAGGCGGGCGCGGCGCAGACCGCCCACCGGGCGGCCAGCCACTTGGCCGCTCTTCCCTTCCTGAAGAAAGGAGCCTGATGATGACCACTCTGTCGATTCTCCTGATTATCGCCGCGTTCTGGATCATGGCCTATCAACGCGTCTCCCAGCCGACCCTGTTTCTGGCCATTGGGGTGATGCTTGGCGGTGTGGGCGTGTGGCTGGCGAATACCCAGCCATGGCTGTTGCTGCCGTGGCTGACGCCGACTGCGTTGTTCGCCGTGGTTGCCGTCGACCGCTGGCGCAAGCCTCTACTCACCCAGCCGCTGTTGCGTCAGTTCCGCAAGGTGATACCGCCGATGTCACGCACCGAGCGCGAGGCGCTTGAGGCCGGTTCGGTGTGGTGGGACCGCGAGTTGTTCACCGGCAAGCCGGATTGGCGGCGGCTCGCGCATGTGCCCGCGCCGGGGCTGACGAATGCCGAACAGGCGTTTCTCGATGGCCCGGCTCAGCAGTTGTGCGACATGCTCGACGACTGGAAGATCACCCATGAAGACCACGATCTGCCAGAACCGGTCTGGACATTCATCAAGCGGGAACGCTTCTTTGCGATGATCATTCCGGAACAATACGGCGGCCTCGGTTTCTCGGCTTTGGCGCATTCCAACGTGGTGATGAAGATCGCCAGCCGCAGCATCACTGCGGCGGTCACGGTAATGGTGCCAAACTCACTTGGGCCGGGCAAGCTCTTGCTGCATTATGGCACCGAGCAGCAGAAGTCCTGGTATCTGCCGCGCCTCGCCGATGGCCGTGAGATCCCGTGTTTTGCCTTGACCGGGCCAGATGCCGGCAGCGACGCCGGCGCGATTCCGGACAGTGGCGTCGTCGCCCATGGCGAGTTCCAGGGGCGACGCATCCTCGGCATCCGCTTGAACTGGGAGAAACGTTATATCACGTTGGGTCCAGTCGCGACGGTAATTGGCCTAGCATTCAAGCTGTATGATCCTGATCATCATCTCAGCGACAAAACCGAGTTGGGTATTACCTGCGCCTTGATCCCTCGCGATACGCCGGGCGTGCGCATCGGCCAACGACATTTCCCGCTGAATATCCCGTTTCAGAACGGTCCGAACTGGGGCGAGAACGTCTTCATCCCGTTCGACTGGCTGATCGGCGGACGCGAACGCGTCGGCCAGGGTTGGCGCATGCTGGTCGAATCCCTTGCCGAAGGGCGCGGCATCTCGCTGCCGGCATTGGCCACTGGCGCGGGCAAGGCGGCGTGCCGCTACACCGGCGCGCATGCCGCCATCCGCAAACAGTTCTCGTTACCGATCGGGCGCTTCGAGGGCGTGCAGGAAAGCCTCGCGCGCATCGCCGGCATGACCTATCAGATGGAGGCCACACGTCTGCTGACGCTCAGCGCGCTGGACATCGGTGAGAAGCCTTCGGTGATCACCGCGATCGTCAAATACCACCTGACCGAACGATACCGCGAGGTGATCAACGACGCGATGGACATCCAGGGCGGTAGCGGCATCTGCCTTGGTCCGTCCAACCTGATCGGCCGCGCTTATCAGGCGATACCGATCGCGATCACCGTCGAGGGCGCGAACATCTTGACACGTAGCATGATCATTTTCGGACAGGGCGCGGTACGTTGTCATCCGTGGATGTTGCAGGAGTTCCGGGCGGCGCGTCACGGCGATCGGCGCCGCGCGCTGCATAGCTTCGATGAGGCCCTGCTGGGCCACGCCGGTTTTCTGATCAGCAATCTGGTGCGCAGCATCACCCTCGGCATGACGCGCGGGCGCTTCTCGAAGGCGCCGGGCAAGGGCCGGGCAAAACGCTATTACCAGCGGCTGAACTGGATGAGCGCATCATTCGCGCTCAGCGCGGACATCGCAATGATGACCCTGGGCGGCGCGTTGAAACGCAAGGAACGGCTATCGGCGCGCCTCGGCGACATCCTCAGCGAGCTGTATATCTGTTCGGCGGTACTGAAGCATTATCAGAACAACGGCAGTCCCGCCGGGGAGGATGCACTGCTGACCTGGGCCTGCGAAGACAGCCTGTACCGCATGCAGGAAAGCTTTCGCGGTCTGTTCCGCAACCTGCCGTGGCGACCGCTGGGGCACCTGATGCGCTGGCTGGTATTTCCGTTCGGCCAGCCATTCACCGAGCCAACCGACCACGCCGGCGGCGCGGCGGCCGAACTGCTGTTGCGCCCATCACGCGTCCGCGACCGCCTCACCGAGGGTGTCTATGTCAGCACTGACCACGATCAGCGCGTCGGCCAGCTCGAAGCGGCTTTTGACATGGCCGCGCTAACCGCGCCCATCGAAAAAACCCTGCGCAATGCGCGCCACCAGGGCTTGATCCAAGGGAAACACATCGACGACCTGGCCGAGCAGGCGTTGGCCGCCGGACTGATCAGCCAGCACGAAGCCGATCTGCTCGAAATCATGGAAGTCCTGCGCGCCAGAGTGATCCGTGTCGACGCATTCGACCAACTGACGCCGGATACTGCTACGCGGGCACCTGAATCCAGCAAGCATCACCATGACGAGGAGGCCGCATGAACGACTCCCTTTCCCCAGCCCCAGTGGAAACAACCACCCGGCTGCCCGGCCGCCCGGTGTACATCATCGACGGCAGTCGCTCGCCGCAACTGAAGGCAAGTGGCAGGCCCGGCCCGTTCCGCGCCGCCGACCTAGCGGTACAAGCCGGGCGTGAACTGCTGATTCGCCAGCCGTTCCCGGCCGAGGCATTCGACGAGGTCATCCTCGGCTGCGTCGGACCCGGCCCGGACGAAGCGAATATCGCGCGTATCGCCGCGCTGCGCCTGGGCTGCGGCGAACACACGCCCGCCTACACCGTGCAGCGCAACTGCGCATCCGGCATGCAGGCGGTCGAAAACGCAGCGCTGGACATCGCCTCGGATCGCGCTGAACTGGTGCTCGCCGGCGGCGCCGAGGCGATGAGCCATTCGCCGGTGCTGCTGGCGGAAAGCCTGGTCGCCTGGCTGGGCGTCTGGAATCGAGCGCGCGACCTGGGTGCTCGCGCACGACAGCTCACGCAGTTGAGACCGATGATGCTGAAGCCGGTCATCGGCCTGTTGCGTGGCCTGACCGACCCGTTCACCGGCCTGAACATGGGTCAGACCGCCGAGAAGCTCGCATGGCGCTTCGATATCACTCGCGAGGCAATGGACGCCTATGCGACACGCAGTCACCAACGCCTGGCCGCTGCCCAGGAGTCCGGCCGGCTGGATGCCGAGATCACGCCGTTGTTCAACGAACGCGGCACGGTATGGGAGAAGGATGACGGCGTGCGCCCAGACAGCAGCATCGAGAAACTGGCGAAGCTGCGCCCAGTGTTCGACCGCCCGGTAGGCCGGGTTACCGCTGGCAACAGCTCGCAGATCAGCGATGGCGCGGCCTGGCTGATACTCGCTTCGGAGGCGGTCGTCGAGAAGTACGACCTGCCACTGCTCGGACGCCTCGTCGACAGTCAGTGGGGCGCGCTTGATCCCTCCGAGATGGGCCTGGGTCCGGTATTCGCGATGGCGCCGATTCTGCAACGCCGCGGCCTGGACAGCGACGACATCGATTTCTGGGAGATAAACGAAGCCTTCGCCGCGCAGGTGCTCGCCTGCCTGAAAGCCTGGCACGACGACGACTACTGCCGCGCGCAGCTCGGCCGCGACCGGGGCTTCGGCGTCATCCCGGACTCGCGCTTGAACGTCGATGGCGGCGGCATCAGCCTGGGCCATCCGGTTGGCGCCAGTGGCGCGCGCATCATTCTGCATCTGCTGCATACCCTGCGGCGCAGCAAGGCCAGGCGCGGCATCGCCTCATTGTGTATCGGCGGCGGCCAGGGCGGCGCGGTACTGGTCGAATCGATTCAGGAGTCTCGATGATGAACACACATTTCCATCTGGAACAAGACGACGAAGGCATCGCCTGGCTGCATTTCGACATGGCCGACAGCAGCGCCAACATCCTCTCCATGGATACCCTGGATGCCCTCGATCAAGCCCTGATAAACACCGCGCAGATGCATCCGCGGGGGCTGATCTTGCTGTCCGACAAGTCAAGCGGTTTTCTCGCCGGGGCGGACATCCACGCCTTCGCCAAAGTCGAAGAGCCGAAACAGGCCGCCGAGCAGATCCGCAAGGCGCATCGTGTGTTCTCCCGGCTGGAGAACTTCAGTTTTCCGTCGGTCGCGCTGATTCACGGTTTCTGCCTCGGCGGCGGCACCGAACTGGCGCTGGCCTGCACCTATCGCATCGCCGAAAACGACAGCACGCGCATCGGCCTGCCGGAGGTACGCCTGGGAATCTTCCCCGGTTTCGGCGGCACCGCGCGCGCTACCCAGGCAATGGGTTCCATCGCCGCGATGGGCATGATGCTGACAGGCCGCGCCTATCGGGCGAAACCCGCGAAGCGCATCGGTCTGGTAGATCTCGTCGTGCCACAACGCCAGTTGCGCAACGCCGCCAGCCAGATGCTACGAAATCCCCCGCCGCCACGCCGGCCGCCATGGTGGAACAGGTTGATCGAGATGACGCCAGCGCGCCAAGCGTTGGCCGAATGGTTCCGATATCAGGTCGCGAAAAAGGCCAAGCCAGAACACTACCCCGCGCCCTACCGGCTGATCGACCACTGGCGGCGCACGGTCGGTGACTTCGACGCGATGCTGGAGAGCGAAACCCGGAACGTCTCCGAACTGATCTGTGGCGACACGACGCAATCCCTGATCCGCGCCTTTCTGTTGCGGGAACGCATGAAGGCAATCGGCAAGCAAAGCCCGTTCGAGGCCGCTCACGTGCATGTCGTCGGCGGCGGCGTAATGGGCGGCGACATCGCCGCCTGGTGCGCATTGCGCGGCCTGCGTGTCACCTTGCAGGACCAGAGTCACCAGCAGTTACGGCGCGCCATCGGTCGCGCGCATAAGCTGTTCCGGCGTCGGCTGCGCGATCACCGCCTGGTAATGGAGGCATTCGACCGGCTGATACCGGACGTGCGCGCCGCCGGCGTGGCGCATGCAGATGTGATCGTCGAGGCAATCTTCGAGGATACCGAGGCAAAGCAGGCACTGTATGCCGAACTGGAACCGCGCATGCGCGCGGATGCGCTATTGGCGACCAACACCTCCAGCATCCCACTGGAGACATTAGCGGAAAAACTCGCCGACCCGACACGCCTGGTCGGTCTGCATTTCTTCAACCCGGTGGCGAAGATGATGCTCGTAGAGATCGTCCATGGCCAGGCGACCCACGATGAGGTTGCCGCCAACGCCGCCGCCTTTGCCCGCCAGATCGGCAAACTGCCTCTGCCGGTGAAGAGCAGCCCAGGCTTTCTGGTGAATCGCATGCTGATGCCCTATCTGTTGGAAGCCGTCGCGCTATACGAACAGGGCGTACCGGGCACTGTGATCGACAGCGCGGCCACCGACTTCGGCATGCCGATGGGCCCAATCGAACTGGCCGATACCGTCGGCCTGGACATCTGCCTGCATGTCGCCGGCAAGCTCGCCGAGGCATTTCCGATGTCGCTACCGAAGACACTTCGGCACCAGGTCGATGCCGGCCGGCTGGGCAAGAAGTCCGGCGAGGGCTTCTATGTCTGGAAGGAAGGTCGGGCGCAAAAGCCGGCGATGGAGAAAAACTGGCGCGGCCAGCCAGAAAAGCAACGCGAACTCTCCGACCGCATGATCCTGCGCATGCTCAACGAGGCCGTCGCCTGCCTGCGCGAGGGCGTGGTCACGGATGCCGACCTCCTGGATGCCGGCGCGATCTACGGCACAGGCTTCGCGCCGTTCCGAGGCGGGCCGATGCATTATATTCGTAACCGCGGCTTGCACAGTATCGAGCAACGTTTGAATGAACTGGAGAAACGTCATGGCGAACAATTCCATGCTGACAGCGGGTGGCACGCACTGGCATGATAGACACCCGGCGCGGAACACCGGATACGCCTACGCGGATACCGGTAGGGCTGGAATGGATAATCATGTCAATCTGGAAGCAACAATAACAATGGATGAAAAGAATCTGGACCATCTCGTCCCCCTACACTCAGCGACTTCCCTGGCCGCGTTGTTTCGCGAACGGGTGAAAATCTCGGCGGAGAAGACCGCCTATATCCAGTTCGACGAAACAGCCGACAAATGGCTGCAATACACTTGGCGCGCAACCGCCGAGATGGTCGGCCGCTGGCAACGCGCTATGCGCAACACCGGACTGAAGAAGGGCGACCGCGTCGCATTGATGATGCGCAACAGTTGGCAATGGGTGTTGTTCGACCAGGCCTCGCTCGGGCTGGGCCTAGTCGTCGTGCCGATCTACACCAACGATCGCGCGGAGAATATCGGCTACATCCTGCAAGACGCCCAGGTGCGCCTGCTGTTTCTGGAGAGCGACGAGCAATGGCGCGGCCTGATTCCAATTCAGGACCAACTCGCCGGCCTGACGCGGGTCGTGACGATGCAACCGGTGCGGACCGATTTCCCCAGGCCACGCGTAGAGACCCTGGAGGCATGGCTGCCGGAGGCGGGAGTCGACTACCCGCTCCAGGCCGACGACAGCAGCATCGATGAACTCGCGACCATCGTCTATACCTCTGGCACCACGGGTCGACCGAAGGGCGTGATGCTCAGCCATCGCAATCTGCTGTTCGATGTATATGCCGCCGCCGACCGGGTCACCGCCTACCCCGAAGACCGTTTTCTGTCCTTCCTGCCGCTGTCGCACATGTTCGAGCGCACCGCCTGCTATTACATGGCTGTTGCGACCGGTTCGGAGGTCTCGTTCAATCGCGACGTGCCCCGGCTCGGCGAGGATCTGGTATCGGAGAAACCAACATTGATCATCTCGGTGCCGCGCATCTTCGAGAAAGTCTACGCGAAGATCACCGACAAGGTGGCGCATGACACGCCACTGAAGCAGAGACTGTTCCACGCGGCGACCGAGATCGGCTGGCAACATCATCAATACCGACGCGGCCAGGCGCCCTGGTCACCGCGCCTGCTGCTGCATCCACTGCTCGACAAACTGGTCGGCGCGAAGGTCCGTGACAAGCTCGGCGGCAATCTGAAATACGCGATCTGCGGCGGCGCGGCCCTGCCCTTCGATGTCGCCAAGCTATTCATCGGCCTCGGCGTACCGATCATCCAGGGCTACGGCCTGACCGAGACCAGCCCGATCATCACCGGCAACCTGGCGGAAGACAACGACCCGGCAAGCGTCGGGCCGCCGTTGAAGGGCGTTGAGGTCAAGCTCGGCGACAACGACGAACTGCTGACACGCAGTCCGGCGGTGATGCTCGGTTACCTGAACAACCCGGAGGCCAGCGCGCAACTGATCGACGCGGACGGCTGGCTGCGTACCGGCGATGTCGCGCGCATCGACGCCAACAGCGGTCGGATCTACATCACCGGGCGCATCAAGGACATCCTGGTGTTGTCGAACGGCGAGAAGATCCCGCCCGGCGACATGGAAACCTCCGTCGCGCTGGACGAATTGTTCGACCAGATCCTGATTGTCGGCGAGGGGCGGCCCTATCTGGCCGCGCTGGTAGTGCTGGAGCCCAACATCTATCGCGAGTTCGCGCGCGACCACGGCTGCCCGGAGGAGATGCTCGACGCCTGCGAGGACGAGCGCGTGATCCAGGCAGTATTGGAGCGGGTGCAAAAGCGCCTGCATGCCTTCCCGGGTTATGCGAAGATCCACCGCATCGCGGTGATCCCGGAGCCCTGGACGATCGACAACAACATGATGACGCCTACCCTGAAACTGAAACGCGCGCGCATCGAGGCAAAGCACGCCGATCT
>JALSSX010000158.1 GCA_026984055.1 Sedimenticola sp.
GGCATTTTCAACGGCCTGTGTGCGGTACAGGGGTGTACCGCCATTTTCGATGACGGCAAGTCATTGAAAATGAAGGAACCTGAAAATCGCATTTTCCGCTTCCTTCGTTGAAAAAGTCCAATGGAAGGACTTTTTCAACATCCTGCTAGGGCCGTCGTCATGAAGTATCGTGACAGCGGTTCTCTTTTTCGCCTGAAATCGCCAGCACGGAGAGGATTGTCCATGGCGTGAAGGCAAGATACAACATGGGAAAGGCAAGGTATGGACGGCCCGACTAATATTTTTGATATTCCTAAACAAGAAACACCATCTCCGGCCATATTGGCTAAATTGAAGCCGCGTGCAATGGCGGTTTGGGTCGATGCGCTGCCGGTGACCAATCTGCGTGCGACCACGCGTGCTGTCTTCGCCCGGCTCGAAACCTTGATTGGCAGTGAGTTGCCAAGTGGTGTCTTGCTTGATTCGTTGGAGATCCTGGTGGCTCGCTGCCATGCCGTCATGGCGCAACTCGATGAGCGAATTCGCGATAAGACGCGTCCCTTGATGCGTGACGATCTGCGTGCCGCCGACCTGATCTATGAACTGCGTCTTAAGGTTTATATAGGCTATAAACGGGTATTGCACGAAACCCAGAATGAACGTGGCGCCCGGCGTCTACTGCATCGCATGGCTCGCCGGCGGGCTTTCCATCGCGCGCAGGAAATGCTGCTCGAACTGCTGCGCAATCGTTGCCTGATCTACCGTCCGGTGCCTTATTTCCATTGGCTGGAGATACACGACAACTTCGAGCGGGCGTATGCGGAAAAGTGTCACGCGAAGCCGATGCGGTTGATCGATGATAGCGGTCTCCGGATGAGTAGCGAGGATCTGTACAAGCAGTCTCTGCTGTTTGCGCTGGCCAGTCCGCACCGTTTCCTTCCGCGTGATATACAGCGCTTGCATTTGGCGCTGCGGCGCTGGGCCAGTGATTGCGTGATCGAAAAAGTAGGTTCGGAGGTCGATGTGGATCGTGCTCCCTTCATTGTGGATATCAATCTGGACAAACCGCCGGTCCACATCTCAGCAGTGGACATGTCGAGACCATTGAGCGGATGGTATATCCATACCTCGGCGCTGGTTTCCACTGTCGCATCCGAGCTGGATGCCGCGGAGAAGGCACGTGGCGGTGAGATGCGCTCCCGGCCGAGCGATCGCCTGGATGTGCTGTCCTTGAGCTTGCTGTCTTCCTTGTTGCTCGGCTGGGGCATGGGCGCGCGTCGGCAGGTGGCGCGTACCCAGTGCCAGAGTTCCGTGCGCATCATCGCCGGCATCTCGGATCTGTATACCCTGCTGGGGGGTATACCCTTGCCCGACAGCAGCGCTTCCAGTGGTTTCGAGATGGAGGTCATGGGCACCGTTGGCGGACCCAAGGCGCAACCGGCGGAGCTGCGCTGGCACGAGGATCTCGCCGAGTTCGAGATAAGCTCCGGTGGCCGTGAGGGAGGGGCGAAACTACGCATACGCAGTTTTCTGATGTGCGATTCGAGCCATGGCGGCATGCTGATCTGCGCCGAGGATGCGAGCGCGAGCGATATCCATGTGGGTGAGCTGGTCGGCGTCTTGGATGATCCCGAAGCGCGCTCCATCAGTCACATCGGCGTCGTGCGCTGGATACGGCTGGACAGGCGGAATCGCCAGCAGTGCGGTGTTGAGCTGCTGCTGAACGACCCGCGTTGTTCGCAACTTCGGGTAGCGCGGAAGAACGGCATGGTGGAATATCTGCCGGTGATCTATCAGTTGCCCGACAACGGCCAGGATAATCTGCTGCTGATCACGGAATGTTTCTATGCCCAGGCCAGCGACAGTTTCCATTGGCGCTTCGAAGGTCAGGAGCAGCCACTGTCCCTGTCTCATCTGCTGGAATGTACCGGTGCTTATTCGCTGTTTCAGTTACCGTTGAGTTCGCTAGGCGACGATACGGACAGCCGGCGTCGGGATGTTCATTCGGCGGATTATTTCGACGATATCTGGGACCGGATCTGATCGGGCCGGGAATCTCTCGGATACCCCGGTCCGATCAGCGGTGCTGGCGTTTTATTGGGTCGAACAAATGTTTCTTCCGGTTCCAGAATCCTCTCGGAGAGCGTCATCGGATGGATTGCATCTCGCGCTGAATCCATTATAAGATAATGAAAAGTAAAGGAAAATATCAAATTTTCGAGCAGTCGGCGAGATCTCCGGGTCAAGTCGTCTCCACATCATCCGTGTCGACCTGCCCGGTCAGCTTGCGTCTCAGGTGCGACCAGGATACCCCGATGCTCAATACCGCGGCGATTACAAACCCGACGATGTAACTGATAACGCGTAGGCTGTCTGTGGACAGGTCCAACTGATCGATGATCAGCCATACCAGCAGGCCAAAAAAGATGGCAGCCAGCAGCGTGCCGAAGAACCCCAGTGCGAGGAAGGTGGCGCGTACCAGCACGATCCAGCCGACCAGCAACAGGATGCCAATGAGCGCCTTCAGTACCGAGAAATCACTGATGTCTTCCAGTAGTGGCTTGATCGCCCAGTCGAAATATGAATAGCCCTCTGGGTTATAGGTGGCGAATACGACAACGAGGGCGAAAGCGAAGCGTAGCAGGAAGTTGCCGAAGCTGAACGAGTAGGCAGCCATGAGTAGGTTCCTTTGTTTGAATTCGCACATATTATATCGTCACGGCCCGCCAGGCGTCGGAATTATCGCGACTCCCTTGTGTCCGAAGCGTCTTGTCCTGGCTCGCGCGCGACGTCGGATGGAAACGATCCGAAGGTCGTCCGGGTCAGGTGATCTGATTCTCGATAACGCGCTTGATTTTGTGCTTTTCGCTTGGCACTCTGGCAACGCAATTTTGCAGGAGGATGCCAACCATGAAAAAAAACCTTTTCCTGATGCTGGTGCTACTTTTCAGCATGCCGGCATGGGCCGACAATGTCCCGGCTGGAGACGAGCCGGCGCGAATACTCTCGGACGGGATACGGAATCTGCTTGTCTTCATCCGCCAGCCGGGTAACCAGAATGCGCTCGCGCTGGAGGGGTTCGTCAAGCGAGAGATCGCTCCGATCTTCGATTTTCCCTATATGAGCCGCTGGGTGGCGGGGCCGGCCGCGCGCGATATGAACGAGCAACGGAAGCGGCGTTTTCAGGTGATGTTTACCCAGCGTTTTCTGAAGCTGATGATCGGGCAATTGGCGAAGTTCAGCACGCAGGGTCCAATTCAGGTGTTACCGAGTCGACGCCTTTCGGCCAAGCATGCCTTGGTGACCGCGACGTTGGGGAATCGTCGCGGCTATCCGGCGCATGTGGACTTTCGTATGTATCGTTCGCCGACTGGATGGAAGGTCTTCGATGTCGCCGCCAATGGCAGTAGTGTGTTGGCGTATTTTCGTCGGCAGCTCGCTTCCCAGGCGCCGCGCCGCCGTGCTGGCACTTGGCGCTGAGAGTATTGGCCGGTGATGGCGCCAAGGCGGACTATCGGTTGATGAAGCTGTAGCCACGGCCAGCCGAACGTCGAAATTATCGCACGCGCATGGTTTCCTGGCGGCGTTGTGGGGAATGGTTCTGCGGTTTCCTCGCGCCTCGTCGGGAACGAACGGGCGCGAAGCACGTTTACATCCGGCGTTAGGCTGGCCGAGGCCAATTCGTCAAAACATCGGATTTGGGTGTCAGTCAGCCGAGTTTGTCTTTCAGTGCCTTCAGCGCGCTTACCTTGATCACGGTATGCGCGGGTTTGGCGGCAATCTTGATGGATTCCCCGGTGGCGGGATTACGCCCCATGCGGGACTTTCTCGCCGGTTTACGCACTTTTCTGATTTTGACGCCGGTATCGGGTATGGAGAATTCACCCGAGCCTCTGCGCGCCATGTGCCGGCCGATCAATGTCCCCAGGCTGTTGAAAACCGCAGCGATCTCTTTTTTCGTCAGGCCGGTATCGTCGGCGATCGCTTGGATGATCTGTGTCTTGGTTTGTTTTGTCTGAATGGCCGTTGGCCGTTTTACCTTTGGTGTCGCAGCGACCTTCTTTTTTACCGTCACGGATTTTCTTGCCGATACTTTTTTCGCGCTTGCCTTTTTGCTTGTTACCTTCTTTTTCGATGCTTTCTTTTTCACTACCATGGTTAAACTCCGTGATGATCGAGGGGTCTGGTGAAAGGGTATGCACGCTATATCCGGTGTTGGGCCAGCGGAGGCTATACTTGCAATGATTGGCAGTGGAGGTGACCGATACACGCAGACTGCCACACGGAATCTTCTAGCCATGCCAGAGCTTCCTGTCGATTCAAAGCATAACGGAGGGTTGAATGATTGCCAATAGATTTTCACCGGAATTCAAGCGTTTTTTGCGCTTTTCCCCGGTTTATTCTTGTCAAATGCGGCTTTTTCTTGGGTTGGGATTGCTGATTATACTGGTTTCCCTGTCTGCCTCCGGACGCGAGATAGCGGGGTTCAACTTGCCGGAATCGGTTCAGGTGGATGACACGCACGCACCCTTGGTACTGAATGGCGCCGGTATTCGCAGGAAATTCTTCTTTCCCGTCTACGTCGGGGCGCTTTATCTGCCAAACAAGACAACGGATGCCAAGGAGGCAATCGCGATGATGGGTGACAAGCGTGTGACGATGCGTTTCATCCATTCCGAGATTCCGGCGAGAAAACTTGCCACGGCATGGCGCGAGGGTTTTGCCGATAATCTGAGTACGGATGAAATGCGCCGTTTCAACGCGTCGATCGTCAAGTTCTGGTCGATGTTTCCTGGCGTGAGAAAAGGTGACGAAATCGATATCGATCAACTGGCGGACAAAGGTGTCGGCGTAACGCTGAACGGTAAGCCGCTCGGCCGGATCGATGATCCCGCGTTTATGTCGGTCTTGTTGCGTATCTGGTTGGGCAAGGAGCCGGCCAGCAATCGGCTGAAGCGTGATATGTTGGGAGGTTGAGGGTCTCGGCCGACGCTATGGCGGCTCCAGTCGGTTCCTATCCGTCATTGCCTGTAAGGATGCGCCGAACGCGGTCGATTTCGGGGCTGGCATGCTTGGCGGGCGTGCTTCGATCCTGGCAAGGGACGTGAGGCCATCTTCCACAACGACGAGCAACGCCGCCAGGGGCTTCAGCGCGCGTGCGATGCTTTCAAGCATGTTATTGGCCGCGACGCGTTCTCGAATTCACAACCATAAGCTGTGCGTATGCTGCAATCCGTAACTGAAGATGATATCCCGTTGCTCAAGGCGCTGGTGCCCTTGAACACGTTGCCGGCCGCGGAACTCACGGCGTTGCTGGAAACTCTGGAGATCAGATCCAGCGGCGAGGGCAGCGTACTGTTCCAGGCGGGCGATACCGATACCGGTAATCTGTATCTGCTCTCCGGGCGGATCGAGTTACTCGCCGGTGAGTCGGTGGTCGATGTGATCATCGCTGGCGCCGCCACGGCGCGTTTTCCGATAGCACATCGGTTTCCGCGTAAATATAGCGCGCGTGCGCGCACGGCGGTGCGCTATGTCGTGGTGGAAAGCCACTTGCTCGGCCGATTACTCGAAAAGGATCGACGGGATGCGTTGCGAGCGGATGACGGCGATATTGGAGATGACACGGCCGATTGGATAGGCAAGTTGCTCCAGTCGCGCGTCTTCCAGTCTTTGCCGAAGGAGGCTCTGCATGCGGTATTGCAGCGCATGCGCGCGATCGATGTGCATGCGGGAGACGAACTGATTCGCGAAGGCGAGCCGGGTGACTATTTTTACCTGTTGGATCGGGGCGAGGCGCTGGTCTCGCGGGATGGTGAGCAGCTTGCGTTGCTTCACGGTGGCGATATGTTCGGCGAGGAAGCGCTGCTCGGTGATGTGCCGCGTGGCGCCAGCGTCGCCATGCGAAGCGACGGTCGAGTGTTGCGTCTTGATCGGGACAGCTTCCGCCAGTTGGTGAAATTGCCGGTGCTGCGGCGCTGCGGGATGGAAGCCGTGCCGGAATTGGTGGCATCTGGTTGTGTCTTGCTGGATGTTCGCGATCCGGAAGTATTTGCCCAGGAGCATCCCGCGGGTGCGATTAACCTGCCTTTCGACTCACTGCGCTATCAGGCCGCGAGCCTTGCTCACGAACGTCGCTATGTGGTGTGCGGTGATGTGCCCGGGCATGCCCTGGTGGCCTGCTACCTGCTTACCGAAAGAGGCTTCGACGTTACCGCGATGGATGGTGACGCGCGTGCATTGGTGATCGATGACGACCGCTCGGCAGCGCCATCCCAACCCTCCCGGCAGAGGCCCGGCGACGGTGATGCCGAGTGGATTGGTGATATCTTGAGGACTTGCCATCCGGGCCTCGCGGCGGATTATCGTTTACAGATCGATGATCTTGGCGCCAGATTGGAAGCCGCCAATCGGCGTTGCGAACAATTTGCTGCGCAGCGCGATGAACTGCGCGATCGACTCGCCGCGCTTGAGCGACAGCAGCGGACCTGGCTGGCGGATGAGCGGTTTCGGGAATCCTTCGATCAACGTCTGAAGGCGCAGCAGGCGCAAAGCGATGCGTTGGAGACCGAGCTGGCGTTGATGCGCCGGCTGGAGGTCGAAGCCCGGAACGAGGCGCGCAAGCAGCATCGGGAGTGCACTCGGCTGGGGGAAGCACTGCAGGAGCGGGACGAGAGGCTTCAGTCGCTGATGAGCGAGCGCGATCAGGCCAGGCAGCGTGCCGAGACATTGGCGCCCCGCGGAGACGGACAGGATGACGTAGCGACGGAGGATGAAGCGCGCCGCGTCCTACGTCGTACTCAGCTTGATCTGGAGCACAGTCTGGGGGTAGTGACCGATAAGCTGAACGAAGCCGAGGAGCAGGCGCGCAAACGGCAGCGACAGCGCGACAAGGATGTTGCGACACTGTCGGACAAGATTGCCGGCTTGGAACGCCAGTTGCGGGACTCGGGGCGGGCGTTCATCGATGCCAACAACCGCTACAAGGAGGCCGAGCAAGCCTATCAGGAGCAGATTTCCCTGCTTGAGGCGAGGCTTCAGCGGCAGGAGGCTGGCCTGGACGATGAGGTGGTGGCGCGGCGTGATCGGGAGCGTTTGGTACTGATCAATCAACTCGATGAGCAAGAAGCGCGTGCCCGCGAGCTCGACCAAGAGGTGGCAGATCTGCGTCGGCAGTTGCAGGCATCCACCGAGGAAGCGACTGAGCTGCGTGAGATAATCGAAACCTATGCTGGTGATCGGGAGGTCGCGTGCGGACAGTCGGGCGATGTTCAGGTCGAAGCGCTGAAGGCGGAGTTGGCTTTGGTCCGGGAACAGGCGGAAGCGGAGTTGGAAAGCATGGCCTCTCGGCTCGGATTGGCGCGCGAGGTCGGCGATGACAGCCAACCGGGCAGTGTCGAGCAGGAGAATCTGCGTCAGGAATTGAGCGTTGTCCAGCGCGCGCTGCGCGAGCGCGAAGAGGCCCTGGAAGCCGCGCATGACGAACGTCAGTTTCTCGAGGACTCGCTGGAGGATCGTGATCAGGATCTGGATCGTATCTCCGGGCGGTTGTCGGCACTCGAGGTGGCACTACGTGACAGAGAGCTGCGCATGGGCGAGCTGGAGGCCGAGATAGCACAGAGCAAGGCGGCATTGGCGAAATGTCATAAGGAACGCGATGCTATCCAGGCTGCGGATTTTCGCGATGCGCGCTTCGCCGCCGTGCCGCCATCGGGCGCGGGCATGGCCGCGAGACCTGGCTCTTGGTTGATCGGCTTGTTCGGCGGGCTGGTCTTGGCGGGCGCGGGCGCTTGGCTTGGCTGGCATTTCGGGTGGCTGCCGTTGCCCGTGGCGGCGGGTCGCTCCGACGTGGTGGCCGAGCCGACGACTGATGCATCCCGGCACGATGAGGCTGTCGCGCGGCCTGCGCCCGAGGCGCATCATCTGCCGACGCGTGGCGGGCCACTGTCCCCGGTTGCGGTCAGGGATCGTCTCGCCGATGGTTCCCTCGGTCCCGCGATGCGCCAGCTTTCTGGCAGCCTGTTCCTGATGGGCGGCGACGCGGCTTGGGCGCCGCGAAACGCGCGCCCCCGCCACAGCGTCAGTATAGGCCGGTTCTGGATCGGCGAGCGAGAGGTCAGTGTCGCGGAGTACCAGCGCTTCGTCCGCGCGACAGGGCGGCGGGCGCCGACTGATTTCGGTTGGCGGGGTGACGATCTGCCCGTTACCGGGGTCAGTTGGGAGGATGCCTCCGCCTATGCTGTATGGCTTTCGAGGCAGACCGGCAAGCATTACCGCCTACCCTCGGAGGGCGAGTGGGAATATGCCGCCGCCGGAGGCTCCACCGCACGCTACTGGTGGGGCGAAAAACCCCTGACAGGCATGGAGAACTGTGCCGATTGCGGTACCCGGTATGATAATCGGCAACCGGCGCCGACGGGCAGTTTCGCGGCTAACGGTTTTGGCCTTTTCGATGTCGCTGGCAATGTGATGGAATGGGTCGAGGACTGTTACCGTGCGAACTACCGGGTGGGGCTCGCCGATGCGGATTGCCGTCGGCATGTTTTTCGTGGTGGCTCGTTTCATCGGTTGCTGGCGCAGTTGACCACCGTGGCGCGTGGGCAGGGTTCTCCGGACATGCGCATGCCATATCTTGGTTTTCGCGTTGCGCGCGATGATTAGCGTGCAAAGTATGCGGTTGGTGGCCTGTGGTTCGTCCGCGGTAACGCCGTGGATATCTCCGCGTAGGCCCGGTTTCGGCATCCCGAAGCCGAGCCGCTGGTAACATTCGTGATAGTGGGGCGTTGTTTCAATCATGATCATTGGCATCCTATGTGTTGGTGTCGCCACCCTGGATATTGTCAGCGAGTTGCCTTGCTGGCCGGGCGAGGACAATGAGATTCGCGCGTTGGGCTTGCGCCAGGTACGTGGCGGCAATGCGGCGAATACCGCCGTCGTGCTGGCTGGCCTGGGTGGTCAGGTGGTCGACTGGATGGGCACCTTAGGAGACGATCCGGGAGCAACGTGGATCGTCGACGACCTACGTGGCAAGGGGGTCGGAGTCGAGCATGCGGTGACCGTCTCGGGTGGGGCGACGCCGACATCCTGCGTGTGGCTCAATCAGCAGCGCGCAACGCGTACCATCGTGCATTATCGTGATCTGCCCGAACTCGATGCGCGCTGTTTCTCTCGCATCGATCTTGCCCCTTACGCCTGGATTCACTTCGAGGGCCGCAACGTGCCGGCGCTGCCCGAAATGCTTCGACGGGCGCGTGATGCCGGCGCGCGCGTCTCGCTGGAGATTGAAAAGCCGCGAGAGCACATCGAGTCGCTTTGGCCTTTGGCCGATGTGTTGATATTTTCCAGGCACTATGCGCTGGAGATGGGATTCGACTCGCCCAGGGCGTTGTTGAAGCATGCCGCGCGGCATGCGCCATGCGCGGAGCTGTTCTGTGCCTGGGGCGACGAAGGCGCTGCCTGGCAAGGCGTGGATGGCGGCAGTGATGTCGTTGGCGCGGCGTCGTTGCAACACTGCGTGGATACGCTGGGCGCAGGTGATGTGTTCAATGCGGCGGTCATCCACGGTCTGATCCGGGATTGGGCGCCAAGTGAGGCTCTCGGGTTCGCTTGTCGTCTGGCCGGACGCAAGTGCGCCCAGGTTGGATTCGAGGGTTTGCGCGATGAGTGAATGGGTGTTGGTCGAGGTAGACGATATTCCGGAGCAGGGTGGCAAGGGGCTGGAATTCGCCACAGCCAGCGGCGAGGTGCGCCCGATCTTTATCGTGCGCAAGGGGGGGCGGTTATACGCTTATCTGAACCGTTGTCCACATACGGGCGTCGGGTTGGAATGGATGCCGAATGAGTTTTTCGACTACGATAGAAACTATATCCAGTGCGCGATGCATGGCGCTTTGTTTGCTGTTGAAGACGGTCTGTGCTTGCGTGGACCGTGCATGGGGCAGCGTCTGCAACCCTTGGCACTGGAGATGCGTCGTGAAGGCTGTTTCGTGAAAGTCGGTCCGTGAGGCGGCCGACGGCGCCGAGCCGTTCAGTTCATCGCCGCGATGAAATCATCCGTTTCGGTGTCGACCAGGTCGGCTGGCAGCGGCGTATTCCCATTGGCTTCGCCCACCATGCTGCCGTCGACCCGCTGGAGCATCGGCGCCATACGTTCGTCGGCATGCGAGTCCAGGCATGGTGTGTCGCTTTCCATGCCGCTCGAATGGATTGTTTCACCCGTCGTCATATCGAATATGAGCATCATTCGTCTCCTTGGGTTCCGATGAATCTGCTACGTTGCCATGTCAATCATAACGACCGCATTCCGATGGCCTTGACTATGCATTGCACGATTGCATGCGTGCTGTTAACCCGGTAGCAAGATAGCGCATTGGTTTCGTGTTGACAGGCCCTAACAGGATGTTGAAAAAGTCCTTCCATGGTATTTTTCTCGTTGCAAAGAGAAAATACGATTGCCTCTTTGTTCACATTTTCCATCACTTATCGTGATCGAAAAGGGCGGGACATTCCTGTTCCACTCGGACATCTCGATTTTTCGAGATGTCTTATACATCACGGCATCTGCCTCGGGTAAAAGAATGCGTGGCGGCATCGCTTTCTTTCATTTGTAGCTTCGAATGACGACTGTCCGGGCGATCTTGTCATGCCAACCTTGCTTGCGTTTGTCGAGGCCCACCCACAGGAATCCCAGCCCGAGTGGTATCGCGGAAAGATAGTAGCTGATGTAGCGCAGCAATAAACGTCCAGGCGTGGTCGGTTGCAAGCTGTCCTTGTCGACGATGATGGCGTGAATGAGCATCTTGCCCGGTGTCGCGGATTTCTTGATCCAGAACAGCGTGACCGCGATGATCGGAAATACCCATGACAACAGGCCATCCACCGTGCCGGCGACCATTGGCGTGCTGGCCGAGAAATAGCTGGCGCCATAGACCATATACAAGATCGGCATGGTGATCATCAGCATCAGTATCGAGTCGATCAGGCTGGCGCCTACCCGGGGCCAGAAGCCAACATATTCGGTCACTGCGTCTTGCGCGAGGCTGTTCAGGTCGGCGTCTGGTGGCGAGAAAGGGTTGTGTTCGGCCATGGTTTTTGTCCTTCCGGTGGGCGATAATAGGTAAGGATTCTCACGCTTCGGCGGTGCAGCCATGCTTCGTGGGAATGACGGTAACATTACTGGAAAATTGGTGCGAGGCGCAACGGCCGATGGAACTCGATAGCACGATGTTTCCCTTGAGTATCTGGCTCGGGGCGTTGCTCGCGTATGCTTTGGTGTTGCTGCTGGCGATACGTCACGCGCCTTGGAGGCGTCTGAATGACAGTAATCAACTGCATGTATTTCTCGGCAGTTGCGCCTTTCTGATCATGCTCTGGCTGTTGCGAACCGAGATGCAAGCGGGCTTGGTATTCCATCTGCTCGCGGTGACCAGCTTTACCTTGATGTTCGGTTGGGCGCTGGCGGTCATCGGCGTTGCGCTGGTGCTGCTGGCGATGAATCTGGGCGGGCTGGCCGATTTCCAGAGTTTCGGTCTGAATGGCATGATTGAGGGCGTGTTGCCGATCAGTCTGACCTGGGTCGCGTTGTTGCTGGTGCGCCAGTATCTGCCACGCCATTTCTTCATCTATGTATTCATCAATGCTTTTCTCGTTGGCGGGTTGGCCGCGGTGTTGACGGCGCTGTTGGTCAGCGCCTTTCTATTGCTTTCTGGCGCCTATGACGCGCGACAGTTGGGTGACTACTATCTGCCATTCTTTCCGTTGATGTTTTTGCCCGAGGCCATGCTCAACGGCTGGATCATGACGCTGCTGGTTGGCTTCAAGCCGCACTGGGTCGGCACCTTTTCCGACGCGGATTATCTGGATGGCAAGTAGATGAGTCGACCACCGGTATCTGTCGCGGTCCATCTGAACCTCATCGATGGCGGTCTTTTCTTGTGCCAGCGTCTCTCGGGAGTCTTGTCGTGAGCTGGTGGGGGAAGCTCGCTGGCGGCGCCTTCGGCTTTATGCTGGGAGGTCCGCTCGGCGCCTTGCTGGGCGCCGCGCTCGGACATAATTTCGACAAGGGTCTGGAACGCTTCGGCGGTGTCGATCTGCTCGATCAGGGCGAGCGGGAGCGCGTGCAGACCGCGTTCTTCACCGCGACTTTTTCCGTGCTCGGTTATCTGGCCAAGGTGGATGGTCGCGTATCACGCGCCGAGATCTCCTTCGCCGAACAGGTCATGCGCCAGCTTTCGATGGATGTTGAACAGCGCAAGGCTGCGATCGCGCTGTTCAGCGAGGGCAAGCAGGCGAATTTTCCACTGGAGGGCGTGCTTGAACAGTTTCGTCGCGAATGCCAGGGGCGTGCCACGCTGCTGCAATTGTTCCTGGAGATTCAGATCTCGGCGGTTTGGGCGGATGGGGAATTCAGCGATGCGGAGCGGTATGCGCTGGAGACGATACGCCAGCATTTGCGTGTACCCAAGGTGGTGTTCGATGCCATCCGCCGACGCATCGAGGCGGTGCATGGTCCGGCTTCGGGCGTGGGTGGTGGACGTCGTAGCGCCGATCATGGCCAGACGCTGGATACCGCTTATGCGATACTCGGTGTCGACGCGGCAACGTCGGATGTCGAGGTGAAGAAGGCCTACCGGCGTTTGCTGAGTCAGCATCATCCCGATAAACTCGTGGCCAAGGGGCTGCCGGAAGAGATGATGCAACTGGCCGCGCGCAAGACACACGAGATCAAGCAGGCCTACGAAACAATAAAAGCATGCCGGGCGGAGTCCTGATCCGCCCGATACCAAAGGGGCGTTCGTCATGACCGATACACTAGATCCGGTGATCCTCAACTTTCTCTACGCCTTCATGGGCGGCTGCATGACGCTGTTCTTCATGTGGATGGGCTGCAAGGTGTTCAGCCACATCGTGTCCTTTGATATCGCCGATCAATTGGCGGCGGGCAACATGGCGGTGGGACTGATGGTGCTGGGAATCTTCGTCGGCATCGGCACGGCGCTGGGTTTGGTGATCGGCCTGGGTCTGAACTGATGCCGTGCCGGTGTTCACCGGGCCTGTGGTTGCTGTTTTTCGCGCCGCTCGTCACCTGGGCGAATGTGTCGGACGGTGGCGTCGAGCACGAGCAGTGGACCAGGAGATACGATCCGTACTTCAAAAAGTATGCCAAGCGCTACTTCGGTCCGGGTGTCGACTGGCGCTGGTTCAAGGCGCAGGGGATTGCTGAATCCGGTCTGAAGGCGAAGGTTCACAGCCGTTCTGGCGCGGTGGGCATCATGCAGATCCTGCCGAGTACTTTTGGCGACATCAAGAAGAAAAATCCATCGATCGGCGCGCTGGCGGAACCTCGCTGGAATATCGCCGCCGGCATCTACTATGATCACCATCTGTACAAGCGCTGGCGTAAGAAGCTGGTCTATCCTG
>JALSSX010000159.1 GCA_026984055.1 Sedimenticola sp.
GTGCCCGAGGGCATGAGCGGACGCTCGTTGTGCGTGGAAGAGGATGCGATGGCGGTGTGACGAGACAGCGGCGAATGGTGGCCGGTATCAACGGAGATAAGGTGCTGTCTCATTACCGAGCACACCGCCGGTCGATGGGGAGTCGAGCCGGACGCCAATCGCTTGCGCTATCTGGATCACGGCTTCTTGATCGAGTGGCCAGGCGAGTTGGGTTTCATCGCCGCGTGGCGTTTGTGTCTCGGCGCCGAACATCACGTTGATGAAACGCGGCTGGGTTTCGGCGCCGGCGCACATGAATTCGTAGAGATGCATGAAATGCAATGCGCTCCCATCCGCCGGAGAAGGATCGCAGCAGATGATCAGGTCGCAGTCACGGCCGGTGGCCAACTGATCGATCGCCTCGTCACGATCGCGAGCTGCGGAAAATACCACATGAGGTGACATGGCATCAAGTGCATTGATGATGATCCTTTCGATCACCACCGACTGGGATATGATCAGGATCCATTTCATCTCGCCCGGTCCTTTCAACAATGTCTGGCCAAACCCGCTCCAGAGCTGTATTCGAAAGCATTCTTGCCACGCTTTTTTGCACTGTACATCGCGTTGTCGGCCTGTTGCAAGAGTCGATCAGGATTTTTTTTCGCTCCATCCGTGAGAACGATGCCGGTGCTGACGGTGACATAGACCTCGTGAGGAACCGAATCCAGTGAATAGGGCTTGCTGACCTGTTCGGTCAGACGTTGTGCCAAGTGTCTCGCTTCTAACTCGGTTTCGATATCATAAGCCATGATGATGAACTCGTCCCCGCCGATGCGGGCGACGATGTCATCTTTGGCGATATTCAGCAACAGTCGATTGCTGAGACTGCGTAACAACTCGTCTCCGGCAAAATGGCCCATCTGGTCATTGATGGTCTTGAAGTCGTCGATGTCGATCACGAACAGCGCGAATCGCCGCGAGGCGAGGCAGGCGTCGTCCAGTGCGCGATCGAGGAGGAGTCGATTGGCCACGCGGGTCAAGGGATCATGGGTGGATTGCCAGTGCAGCCGGTCGTTGATGTCGTTGAGCTGGAACAACACCATGTCATAGGTTTTGGATACGATGAACAAGCCGATCAACAGGCCGGCGGTGCTGACGGCGTTCAGATCCCAATGCGGTGACAGCGCGGCGACGCTGGCGATGCCGAACAGCGAGAAGTAGAGCGCCATGTGCAGCGCATCGCTACCGAAACGAAAACCGTTGGCGACGATCAACCAGAGATAGAGCGCATAGATTCCCATGCCGTCGGTGCCCGCCACGATGAAACAGGCGGTCAGCATGGCCGCGTCGACGAACAGCGCCGCATGGCGATAGATGGGGCGGGACACCAGGCCGTTCGCCTGCCGCCTCGTCCAATACCACCACGGCAGAGAGAACAGCAGGCCGAATACACCGGTGATCGCTGGGATCAACAGCCGTTGCTGGAGCTGGACATCGTCGGAAGAAAAGAAGATTCCGAGCACCAGTAGGGTTCCGCCCAACACCACCAGAACCCTGGATTTGGCTTGGCTTTCGTCGGTACGTTCGAACATGCCGTTCATGAGATTGATGATTCTGCTCCCGAATGGGTGGCTCGAAGTGCCATTGGTCAGCGGTATCGGCAGTATTCTCGCGGTCTGAATGTTGCGTCTCATGATACGCGCACTTTTTGCGAGGCAGTGTTTTCTTCCGCGCACCAGCGCTGTAACTGAGCATCCCGCAGTTTTTTCATCAGGCGCCGATTGCTATCGGACAACTCCAGCGCGCAATCGACCCAGATGGCGATGGTCTGTTCCAGGTTTTGGAGAGTGATGGCATGGTAGTCCGATCCGAGCCGGGACGTGGCAAGGAAAGCGTTTCGGGTACGGCCGAAACGCTTGATGAAGCGCTTCATACTGGACTCTGCTGCGCCTTCTGCGACGACTTCATCGACCAAGCCGAGTGCCAGCATCTCCCGGGCGCTATAGGTTTGCGCGGTGGTGATCATTTTTCGCGCCAGCCCAGGGGAGACGCGTCGACACAGCAGATGATAGGCGCCCATGCCGGGAAATAGTCCGAAAAGCGCTTCGGGAAAACCGAATCTCGCTTGTTCCTCGGCGATCAGGTAATCCGTGGCAAGCGCCATTTCGAGGCCGCCGCCGTAGGTGTCGCCCTCGATCATACTGACGCTCAGCAGGTCTGGCTTCGGGTGGTTGACACCGAAGTTGATCAACGCGATGCACTGGCGGGCATACTGGTGAAGTCGCTGGCGACTGCGGCTTTCGATCAGTTCGACAAACAGGGCAAGGTCGCCGCCGAGGCTGAATACGCTGGGGTTCTCGGAACGAATGATCTGAAGGGCCGGACCCTTGAGCGTATTGACCGCTACCTGATGTCGGTGCAATTGCTCCAGTACATCGGGGGTCATGACGGGCCGGTCGGTGTAGTGTAAAACGCTCCAGTGGACATTGATGTCGTTCACTGCGATACCTCCGGGGTATTCTGTTGAGAAACAAGTCGAGATCATGCCTTGGCATGATCCATGTGTCCCATCCCCCGTGTGTCGCACGTGGGGCGGGGTGGTTGCTCTCATTGCGTTTTGTTATGTGAGTGGCGGGCCAGGTGCTTCGTGGCGATGCTTATTTTTGGCCAAACACGCGTTATGTCATCTTCTAATTATCTATGGCGGCGGGAATTTCGATTACTGGAATGGAATTCCCTCCTGCGCCATGAACGGAGGGAATAAAAGGTATCACGAAAAATCGAGATCCCCTAACAGGATGCTGAAAAAGTCCTTCCATGGACTTTTTCAACGACGGAACCGGAAAATGCCATTTTTCAATAGCCTGCTAAAGGGAATATAACGACCTTCCCTCAAGGATTCAAGGTCTGTTCCGTCGCGTGTTCCGTCGCGACCGG
>JALSSX010000160.1 GCA_026984055.1 Sedimenticola sp.
GCGTCGCTCGGACAGCCGCAGATTGTAGTCCGCCGGTCCGGTGCTGTCGGTATAACCGACCACATAGACCGTGGTCTTGTTGTACTTGCGTAGTACATCCGTCAGCTTATCCAGCGAGGGCTTGAAGGCCGGCTTGATGTCGGCGCGGTCGAAGTCGAAGGAGACCTCGGAGTTAAGTGTCAGTTTCAGGGTATCGTCGCGTAGTCGTTGAATCTCCATTTCCTTGGCCTGTTGCTCGCGACGCAAGGCGGCTTCGAATTCGCGTTGCTGGTCGTCCATGTAGTTGCCGACCGCGCCGCCAGCCAAGGCGCCAACCGCCGCACCGACCCAGTTGCCGCGTCCCGGGCTGATCTGGTTGCCGATCACCGCGCCGGCGATGGCGCCGGTCACCGCGCCGATCTTGGCGCGCTGGTGCGGATCGTCCGCGGCGCAGCCGCCCAGGCCCAGCATGGCGGTCAGTACGGCGGCGGTGGTTGGAACAAAGTGTTTCGACGACTTCATGATGCGGCTCCTGTGTTGCGGCGTCCTCCAGATAGACAATAAGACCTTGGTAAAGTTTACGCCAGTGATTTCACAGCGCCGCGATCAGGTAAAGTGCAAAAATGACCACGATGAGAAGGAAGTGCGGCCAGTGGGATGGACTGTCGTCGTGTCCCTCGCGCATCAGCTCGGTGACGATATCGTGGGCTTGGTCTTGCATGATATAGCGGTGGTTGGGCATGCTGTCCTCCATATGTTCTCTGCGTGGGTGAAATGTAGAACATATAGAGAAAATCGTCAAGCATGAGTGTGGGTCATTGCCGTGAAAGTACGTGCTCGGCTACCGGTGATCCGTCTGCGGGAGCGCCGTCGGTTTACCTATCAGAAGGATTTCGTTATATTCTTCTCTATTTGTGATTCAATGGAACCTCGACCATGGCAGCGGCAAGCGCGGTAAAACACTTGACGAACCGGGTGGATGACTGTGTCGAACGCATCTGTCGGAAAGGTTGTCGCCGGGTCGGCAAGGATATTCTTGCGATCGAATCCGGGAGAATACCGCCGGAGCTGCGTCCTCTGTCCCCTGATGAGCGTATCCAGGTATTGATGGAGCTGAAGGCGGTGATGGCTGTCTACGCTGGCGTCTGCCCGATGGAGGCGAAAGCGGGCGGATGACTTCAAGGGATGGGCATCGGTGAGCTGAAGCCCGCGAGCCTATTTCTGCAACAGCGAGAAGCGGTATTCCCGCGATTCTGGCGAAATCCTTTCGATATCGCCGATCTTCAGGCGAAAGCGTCCGGCCTTGCGGTCGGCAAAGTACAGCTCCAGCGTCTTGGTCACGACCGGAAAGGCCATCTCATCCCACGGCACCTCTTCCTCGCGAAACAGCCGGACTTCCAGGCTCTCCGGGCCGGGGCCGAAGTCGGTATCAAGCAGGCGGGCGCGAAACAGCATGTAGACTTGATTGATGCGTGGCAGATTGAACAGGCTGTACAGCTCGCTGATCTCGATATGCGCGCGCGCCTCTTCCCAGGTCTCGCGCGCGGCGCCTTGCTGGGTGGTTTCGCCGTTTTCCATGAAGCCGGCTGGCAGGGTCCACAGTCCGTAACGCGGTTCTATCGCGCGCTTGCACAGCAGTATCCTGTCCTCCCATTCCGGGATGCAGCCGGTGACGATGTTCGGATTCTGGTAATGGATGGTGTCGCAGGCTGGACAGACGAAGCGTTCGCGCTCGTCGCCCTCGGGGATGCGGGATTCGACTGGCGCGCCGCAGCGGCTACAGAATTTCATGGGGTCTTCCATTGGTTTCATTGCGGGAACGCGCAGCGTAGCAGAGCACGCGCGAAGTCACTACCCGATAGCCTGGTGGTTGTCTTTGACGCGTCCCTGTGGAACGCCATGGATACGGCGTCCTTGCGCCTCGCCAGAAATGAAGGCGCGCATGCTCGCGACAGTCTTTGATCACCTTGTCATCCGGGGAGTCCGCGGGCGAGAGGGTATTGCGCGGCGGAGGGTCGAATGGAACGCGTTTCGTCTACAAGAGTGTGACGGATTCGATGGTGAAATCGATCTCGTCGTCGGCGATACGGTAGCTGGGGTCGATATGGACGCGTTTGGGATAACCCATATGGCGGTCGTATTCGACGCGCATGCTGTCAGGCTTGCGCGCTACCGCCGCATCGATGCGCGCGATCAGTTCATCGATGCTGGCGTAGCCAGACAGGCGCGCTGGCGGCAGATCCTTTCCGCTCTTCAGGTCGGTGACGTTGGTCACGCGGCCGTTGGCGACTTCGACGCGGACATCGTTGGGCGCCGGGCAGTAGCATCGCCGATGCAGCACATAGCGATAATGGGCATGCGGATTTTGCCGCCAGTTTTCACGCGCCGATAGCCCCTGGAACACCTGCATGAGGGGTTTCGGGGCGTCATCGTTGGCGTCGGCGTCCATCGCGGGCAGCAGGAGGAAGGCGAACAGGGCGGCGGCCCGCATGATGGGGCTATTGCGCCGAATCCGCTTGTACCTGCCAGCCGATGTCTTGCAGGCCGGCCACGTCCAGATCGGTGAAGCGCTTGCGCGTACCCGTGGTGATAGTCGGATCCATTGCGGCTTCTTGCGCCGTGTTGGTGCCGACGATGACGCTCGACGTGCCTTCCGCCCAATGGCCGCCTCCAGATTGCGTCGGGATATTGCCGCCCGCGACCGCCGTCGACGCCGCGCCAGTGAACTGGTTGTTGACGATCTTGTTGTTCCAGGAGTTCGCCGTGCCGATACCGAGCACATGGCCGAGTTCGTGCAATGCCACCGAGTAGAGGTCGGAGCCGGCGAAGGCTTCATCGGTAGTGGTATCGTCGTCGACATACCAATTGGTGGAGGAATCGTTATCGAAGGTGATGGCGCCGCCCCATGGGGCGAAATCGGTGTCATCGCTGACTCCGGCCTGGCCGCGAGTGGTGACGGTATCGAGAAACGCCTGGCTTCCGCCAGCGCTGTAGCCGCCGGGTCCACCCTGGCCAAGCGTGCCGCCACTCAGGCTTCTGCCGCCGACGAAAACGATCAAGGTATCGGCGGGAACCGTCAGATCGACTACATCCTGCGTGGCGCCCGTGCCCGGGTTGCTGAAACTTGCGGTGAAGGTGTTATTGAAGCCGGACCCGGATGGTCCGGGTTGAATTGCGTCCAGCGTATCGGTAATCCGACTCTCGAAAAATGCCGCGGCGGAATCCAGCACGTTCTTCTTTGCCGCGTCGAAGAAGTTGTTGCTGTCGAAGCGGTAGTCGAAACTGATACTGAATGCGTCGGCCGAGCCAGGCCCGCCAATCAAAACCGCCAGCGCGCAGGCGGCGATGGTGGTTTTCAGCGGTTTCAATGTATCGAGATGATGATTCCGCACGGTTGTTTCCCCTTGAATGTCAAAGTCATCGACTACAGTGTAGCCTAACGGTATTCCCTGGGGAAGGTCTCCCGCGCGACAGGAACCGGTTTCCGCCCGGCGGCGCCGCATGCCAGGCCGCTCAGGCGTGCCGCGTAGCTTGCGCACAAAACTTGCCAGTGGCCGCTGTTGCGCACCAATTGCGACATCGCCTCTGGCTTCAGCTTCAGGCCACGTTGGATGGTGTTGACCAGTAATTCTCGCTGCCACGCGTTGCCCAGTCTGTCCCAGGCGGCCAGGCCGACGCGGGCGATGGCTTGCTGGATATGCGGCTCCCAGGGGGTGAGTTGCGTGGTTCTGAGCAATGCGGCCTGGAACAGGGCATCGTAACGTCGCTGGAGATGGCGTGTTGTGGCGATCGCGGCCCAGGTCTGCCCTAGCGCGGGGTTGTCGCGGCTGGCTCCGAGCAGGGCGTAGAGCATCTGTTGGTACACCGCTTCCGGTGAAGCGGTATGCTTGTCGTCTTGCAGTTGCCACCAGCTCAGTCGCGCCAGCAGGGTCTTGGCATCGGCGTTGCGCGGCGCCAGCTGGATGGCGCTGAGTTGCCGATGCATCGCGCCGAGTACCTCGTGATGGCTTGCCCGACCGGCTTGCTCCCAACGGGCGAGCAGTTTCTCGTTGTCATTGCCGACCAAGGAGGCGAGTCCGGCGGTCGTCGCCCAGGCAATGTACAGCAGCAGGGCGATCGCGGCGCTTATCGCCACGGGTTTCGCGAGGCGGGGCCTGGGCTTCAGCGCCGGGATGCCGCTGGCGCGGGAAGGCAGGCGCCAGCCGATCCAGGCCAGCGGCAGCAGAATCGATAGGGTCGCGGCATTGGCGAAGATCTGTAGATTAAATTCCACGCTGGCATGGATCAAGACCGCGGTGATTGCCATCACCAGAGTGAAGGCGATGCCGATGGCCCAGGGGTGACGACGTCGCCGCAGCGTTTTCAGCGCCGTCCATAGGCTCAGTAGCAGGACGGAGCCGAGCAGCGCGATGCCGATGATGCCGGTTTCCGCGCCGAATTGCAGGTAGTCGTTGTGCGCCTGGCGCGGGAAATTGACGGTATCGCCCCGCTTGTAGCGCGGAAAGGTGACATAGAAAGAGCCGAGGCCCGAGCCGGTCAGCGGGAAATCGCGCCAGTAACCGAGGGTGTCGCGCGCGACCTCGTCACGGGTCTCGCTGGCCAGCGAGGTGTCTTCGAAACGTTGGACGACACGATCCAGGCCGAGCATCGAGCCGACGATCAGGATATCGACGACGACCATGCTGCCGAGCAGGATCAGCATGCCGCGCTTGCGCCTGCGGGAGATTGTCAGCAGGGCCGCGCCGGCGATCATCATGCTGGTGAAGAAGGCCAGGTTGCCCATGCGCGAACGTGTCAGTACGATGGCCGTGGCCATTAGCAGCAGCGCGGCGCGCAGTGGCATCTTACTGCTGAGCATCCAGTCCAATGCGCGCCGCAACGCTTCCCGTCGGGTTGTCGAGCGCCGTGAACTGCCGGTCGCCAGCAGTACGCCGATCCCGGCGGCGATGCCCAGGGTTAGCAGATTCGCCAGATGGTTACGGTTCGGGAAGGTGCCGGTCACCGAGCGGCCGCCGAATACGCCGTGGAAGCCGGGGTCGATCAGGCCGATCACGGCTTGCAGTAAACCGGTGATGACGATCGCCAGCGCGAGCCGCCTGAGCCGTGTGGTATTGTCGACCAATAGCAATACCAGTAGCACGAGCAGCAGATAGGCGATGCTTTTGCCAAGTGCGCTTTCGGTGCTCGACGGGTCCACCGACAGACTGACCCAGAAACGACCATCCTCGGGGTGGATCGTGAGATTGTGCAGCCAAGCCGATTTCGGCGACAGCCAGGCGACCCAGGCGATCGGTAACGGGATGCCTTGCAGCAGCACGTACAGGCACCAGACGCCGAGCAGCAGATAGAGTGGCCGTGCGGCGCGGAAGGTTTCTGGAATCTGGCGCTTGCCGCGCAGAAACTGGACAATCCATGCCAGCATCAGCAGCGCGATCAGGATCTCGTTCAAGGTCCAGTAGCCGGCCCGGTTGCTTCCCAGCGGTATCGGTAGCCAGACGATCAGCAGCATCAGCGCGAGTAGCAGGCCGCTGTCGCGTAATAAGCCCGGCTTGGATTTGCTCGTTTTCATGTTATGCGGGTATCGAGGGGGTGAAAACGTCGGCAGAATAACATGGCGGATCGTCGTCCGTTTGTGGTTGAATGCGCAAGATATCGACGCGCCACGGGGACGAGCATGCCGCTGAACACCAACTTTGCCGCCATCGATCTGGGTTCCAACAGCTTCCATATGATTGTGGTGCGCATTGAGAACGACCAGATCCACGTCATCGACCGTTTGCGCGAGATGGTGCGCCTCGGTGGCGGGCTGGATGATGATCGCAATCTGATTCCGGAGGCCGAGGCGCGCGCGCTGGCCTGTCTGGAACAATTCGGACAGCGCCTGAAGGCGATACCGTCGGGGAATATCCGCGCGGTTGGCACCAATACCTTCCGGCGGATTCGCAAGCCGGGAGCCTTCCTGAAACGCGCCTCGGAGGCGCTGGGGCATCCAATCGAGATCATCGCCGGGCGCGAGGAGGCGCGGTTGGTGTATCTGGGTGTCGCTCATGGACTGCCGACCTCGTCCGAGCCGCGCTTGGTGGTCGATATCGGCGGCGGTAGCACCGAATGCATCATCGGCCGGGGCTTCGAGCCGATGCAGCGCGAAAGCCTCGAAATGGGCTGTGTCAGCATGACCCGGCAGGCCTTCCCGAGTGGCATCCTCAGCGAGGGTGCGATGGAGGCGGCGGTACTGCGCGCGCGTCTGGAAGTCACGCCGGTGCGCCACGATTTTACCCGCGACCACTGGTTCGAGGCAGTTGGCAGCTCCGGTACCATTCGCTCGATTCGCGCCGTGGTACAGGAACAGGACTGGTGCGACAGCGGTATCACCGCCGGCGCATTGAAGAAACTGCGGCGCGCGCTGGTCAAGGCCGGCGATGTGGAATCGCTAGAGCTGAAGGGCTTGTCGGAGGAGCGCAAGCCGGTGTTCGCCGGCGGCGTCGCGGTCTTGTCCGGGGTGTTCAAGGAGCTGCGCATCGATCGGATGCGAGTTTCCGACCAAGCATTGCGCGAGGGGCTGATCTACGACATGCTCGGCCGTTTCGACGACGAAGACGTGCGTGGTCGCGCGGTTACCGCGTTGAGCAAGCGCTTCGGCGTCAACGAGGCGCACGCGATCCGCGTCGAGCGCGCCGCTGTCGCGCTGTTGGTGCAACTGTTGGATGCATGGGAGCTGGATGCCACCGAATGCACCGAGCTGCTCGCCTGGGCCGTGGCCCTGCATGAGATCGGCCTGGCCATCGCCCATGGCCAGTTCCACAAGCATGGCTTCTATCTGTTGACACATGCCGACATGCCGGGTTTCACCCGTCAGCAGCAATATATCCTAGCCGCGATGGTGCGCGGTCATCGGCGCAAGTTTCCAGACAAATTGTTCAACGAGATACCCAAGCCCCGGCGTGTTCCCGTGCGCCGCCTGTGCGTGTTGCTGCGCCTGGCGGTGCTGCTGAATCGCATGCGCAGCTCGGCGAATCTGCCATTGGCGCGTGTCGCCGCCGAGGGCGATGTGCTCGATCTGCGCTTTCCCGATGGCTGGCTGGAGAACAACCCGCTGATCCGCGCCGAGTTGGAGCGTGAAAACCGTTATCTGGAACCCGCCGGGTTTGTATTGCGGTTCGAGTGAAGCGGATAGGGGCGATAGGCAAGCCAACTCGGAGGCACGCGCGGATTTCCGTTCGATGGTCGATACTGAAGCCGACAGCGGCCACCGAGTGGCTCACATCTTATCCATTTCTCCGGCATGCTTTTCCATGATCTGCTTCACCTCCTCGCCACTGATAACCTCTTTCTGATTCAGCAATCCGGCGAGTGCGTCCAGGGTCGGGCGCTTGTCGCTGATGATCTCGTGTGCGCGGCGGTGGCCTTCCTCGACCAGTTCGCGGGTCTCCTGGTCGATCAGTTGCGCGGTGGCCTCGCTATAGTTGCGCTCTTCGTGTTCCTGGCCCTCAAGGAATTGCAGCGCTTCGCGCTTGCCCCAGGTCAACGGGCCGAGTCGGTCGCTCATGCCGAGTTGGGTGACCATGGCGCGGGCGATCTCGCTGGCGCGTTCCAGATCGTTGGACGCGCCGCTTGAGACATCACCGAAGACAATCTCCTCGGCGACCCGGCCGCCGAGCAGGATGGCGATCTGGTCTTTGTATTCGTTCTCTGTGGTGAGGAATTTCTCTTTTACTGGCAGTTGCAGGGTATAGCCCAGCGCGCCGATGCCACGCGGGATGATGGACACCTTGTGTACCGGCTCGCCGGTCGGCACGGTTTCGGCGACCAGGGTATGGCCGGATTCGTGGAAGGCGACGCGGCGTTTTTCGTTGGCGTCGAGCACGCGATGGCGTTTCTCGGGACCGGCGATGACACGGTCGATCGCGGCCTCGAAGTCGGCCATGGTGATGACTTGGTGATTCTCGCGCACCGCGCGGATCGCGGCTTCGTTGGCGATGTTTTCCAGATCGGCGCCGACGAATCCGGGGGTGCGCGCGGCGACCACTTCCAGGTCGACATCGTCGGCCAGTTTCATCTTGCGCGTATGCAGTTTCAGGATGGCGACACGTGCTTCCAGGTCGGGTTTGTCGACGACGATCTGGCGATCGAAGCGGCCGGCGCGCAGCAGTGCCTTGTCGAGAACCTCGGGACGGTTGGTCGCAGCCATTACGACGACGCCGGTGGTCGGGTCGAAGCCGTCCATCTCGGTGAGCAGTTGGTTAAGGGTCTGTTCACGCTCATCGTGGCCGCCCATCACCGGGCCGGCGCCGCGCGCGCGGCCGATGGCGTCGAGTTCGTCGATGAAGATGATGCACGGCGCCTTCGCGCGCGCTTGTTCGAACATCTCGCGTACTCGCGCGGCGCCGACGCCGACGAACATCTCGATAAATTCTGAGCCACTGATATTGAAGAAGGGCACGCCGGCCTCGCCGGCGACGGCGCGTGCCAACAGGGTCTTTCCGGTGCCGGGCGGACCGACCAGCAGCACGCCCTTGGGCATGTGCCCCCCCAGCGACTGGATGCGGGACGGATCCTTCAGGAAATCGACGCTCTCCTTTAGTTCCAGCTTGGCTTCCTCGACGCCGGCGACATCGTCGAATGTGACCCTGGGCAGGGAGTCGGGGTGGATATGCACCTTGTTGCCGAGATTCAATATGCCCTTGCTCATGCCGCCCATGCGGCTCATCAGCCACCCCCACAACAGGAACAGCAGGCCGAACGGCAGCACCCAGTTCAGCAGAAAGCTGTTCAGCCAGTTGTCGCCGTGGCGCACGTGGTATTCGACGCCCTGTTTCTCCAGCTCTTTCGCCAGCTCGTTGTTCCACAATGGCACGGTGACGAAACGCTTGGGCCTGCGCGTCAGTTCGTCCTCCAGGGTCAGGGTGCCGGTGATGTACTTGTCGGTGACCAGGGCTTCCTTGACCTCTTTGTTGTCGACGTGTTTCAGGAACTCGCTATAGGGGATCTCTTCGCTCTTGGTCTGCTGATAGCCTTGCCAGAACTGGAAGGACAGCAGCATCAGCAGCAGATACAAAAACAGGGTGAAATCCGGCCGTTGCCAGAATTTCTTCTCTCCGGCGCCGGGCGGCTTGTTGATCTCGATATCCGGTTTCTTGTCTTCGCCAACGAATCGATTGGGTTGCGCCATGGGGGTTCCTTGGGTGATTTGTCGTTTGCCCTATCGCTTGCTTCGGGCTATGAAATGATAGATGACCATGAAGACCAGCGCGACGGCGATCATCAGCCACAGGTAACGCTCGAAATAGGCTAGCACCAGCATGCCGAGTCCGAGAAAGATGCCGGTCAGGCGGTAAAGCCAGCCCATGCGAATGCCGGCGTCGAAGGCGGACAGGGCGAATACCAGTAACAGCATCAGCCCGGTGGTCTCATAGTTCAGGCGGCCAAATTCTTGAATCAGGAATACCGCCTCCACCGCGGCCAACAGCGCCAACCATTGCAGGCCATGACTCCAGAGGACATTGCTCAATGGATATCTGCCGGAACGCACATGATGCCATTCGGTGATCAGGCTGGCGATGAAGAACACCGGTACCATCGCGAGCCAGTACCAGTGACTCTTCGCGGGCGAGATATTCGTGATCGCCACGCCGAGAAAACACAGCCCGAGCAAGACGAACAGTGTGATTTCATCGATGAGATGACGGCGCAGGAAGCTGCCATCCTTGTGCTTGTCGGCAGAGTCGATACGGTGTTCAGTCATGGGGTTCACCATTGCTTTGTCCAGAAATCTGGGTGTTGTCCCGCGTGCTGGAACCACGCAGCACCCGGTAGGTACTGACTTTGACGATATCGTTGACCACGCCCCATGCCAGTGCATACAACCACATGTATGCCGCATACCGCCAGCTCACCGGCGTGATCCATATCCCGTAGACGGCGATCAGCGTGCCGAGCACTGCGCTCCAGAAGCTGGCATGCAGCAATATGCCGGAAGGGAAGGGACGTTTCCAGAACCAATCCTCGGTGCGCGTGACGAAGATAGTGGTGTGCCCGGCGACGATCAGTTTCAGGAAGATCATCGATTGGATCAGCGGCTCGGCGAGCTTCATCTGTTCGAGGATATAGAACAGCAGAAACGACGAGATTACCCCGGCGATGCCGAGTATCGTCGATACCGTGATCAACTCCGCCATGTTCCAGCGCACCGGCGCCTTCCGCACCTTGGTATTGTCGTAGGCGATCGCCAGGATGGGGATGTCGTTCAGCAAGGCCAATATGATGATCATCAGCGCGGTGATCGGGTAGAAGTTGAACACCACGATCGACAAGGTCATGAACAGGATCACGCGGATGGTCTCGGCGATGCGGTAGATCGCGTAGCTCTTCATGCGCTCGAAGGTGATGCGTGCCTGCTTGACCGCCGCGTTGATCACCGACAGGCCGGGCGCGGTCAGGATGATATCAGCGGCGGCGCGCGCCGCCTCGGTGGCGTTGGAGACCGCGAAGCCGCAGTCGGCCTTCTTCAATGCTGGCGCATCGTTTACGCCATCGCCGGTCATGGCGACGATGTGGCCGCCTTTCTGCAAGGTGTCGACGATCAGGTATTTGTCCTCAGGCACCACCTCGGCGAACAGGTCGACGTGCTCGATCATCTCGATGATGGCGGATTCATGGGTATGGATGAACTCACGGTCCAGCAGCCGGGTGTCGTACTGCCCCTTGACCTTATCCATCACCTCCTCGGCGAAGCGTTGCGCCTCGGATTTCGATACCTCGCCATTCAGCTTCTGGTAGATGGCCATTGCCATCGCCCGCGCCAATGCCAGCAGCTCCTGACTGCCGCTGCCGGTGAGCTGGTGTGCGTGGATCGCCTCGCCTTCCAGGCCGAGTAGCTTGCCGATCTCCTTGGCGATGGCAATATGATCGCCGGTGACCATCTTCACACGCACGCCATAGGCGCGCATGTCGGCGATCACCTGACGGGAGTCCCGGCGCGGCGGATCATACAGTGGGATCAGCCCGAGCAATGCGAGCGGCTTGCCTTCCTCTTGCTTGCCAACCGCCAGGGTGCGATAACCCTTGCTAGCAAGCTGATCGACCAGTTGTTGCAGGGTGCTGGCCTTATCATCGGGCAGTTCGGCCATCTCGATCAATACCTGCGCCGCGCCCTTCACTGCGGTGAAACGCTGGCCGTCGATCTCGATCTTCGCCTCGGTGCGCTTGCTCACCGGATCGAAGGGCGTGAAGTGGGTCTGGCGGAACAGGCTCAGGTCGAGATCGGGGAAGTGTTCATCGAGATAATGGAAGATCGGCAGCTCGATCGGGTCATTGTTGTCCAGCTTGGATGCCAGCGCCGCAACCAGGATCAGCTCGGCCTTGTTCATGCCGGCGAAGACCACCGGCTCGGCGACCTGCATGCGGTTCTCGGTCAGCGTGCCAGTCTTGTCGGAACAGAACACATCGACGCCAGCGAGTTCCTCGATGGCCGTCAGTTTCGATACGATGGCCTTGCGCCGCGCCAGATTCAATGCGCCCACCGCCATCGTCACCGACAACACCGCCGGCAGCGCGACCGGTATCGCCGCGACCGTCAATACCAGCGAGAAGCGCGCGATCTCGATGAAGTTCTCGTGGCGGAACAGTGATACCATGATAATCAGAATCACCAAGGCGATAGTGATCAGGATCAGGAAATTACCGATCTGGATGACCATCTTCTGGAAATGACTGGCTTCCTTTAACTGCGCCTCGGCAACCAGCGCGACGACATTGGAGAAGCGCGTGCGCTCGCCGGTATTCACGACCACCGCCAGCATCTCGCCCTGTTTGACGATGGTGTTGGCGTAGGCGATTTCGTTGATTTTGCGGCTCACCGGCAGGGATTCGCCGGTTAGCGCGGATTGGTCGATCAGCAGATAGTCGCCCGATAGCAGTTGTACGTCCGCTGGTACCACGT
>JALSSX010000161.1 GCA_026984055.1 Sedimenticola sp.
AGTAACTACTCAGCTCACCACTGAAATGCGCCATCTCTGCGTTGGAAAATGGTCATTTACACCTGTAAACTCACATTTCCCGCCTTGATCTGACACATTTCAGCGGCAATCTGAGCAGTTACAGCATAATTTTCCTACTTGCTGAGTAGTTACATCTTTGAATGATAACCAGGGCCAATCGTGGCGCCGGACGCGCCACCATCGGCGGTAGCCGATGTAAGCCATTTTCCATCGAGAGATTCCGCGCAATATCGCCGATGAACGAGGGCGCGCAACCAGCAAGTCGGGAGAAGTACGCAGCCGGCTGGCTATGATTCGTCCTCGGGAACGCCGTGTATACGTCCGTTTACGCTTGATCCTCAATCGCGCTCCCAGCCGTACACAGCCCCACTCGCCTCGTTACGAACCCCCTAACAGGACGTTGAAAAATGCCATTTTCCACGGACTGCTAAGTCCGACAGACTCCTAATCCCGAAAGAATTCCGCGGAACCCTCGGTGTTCAACTCGCCGCCGACGGCTTGCGTCAACGCCTGCTGAATCGCATCCGGGCTGTTCATGATCTGGAAGAAGCTGGTTTTTCCCGACATCTTCAGGTCCGGGAAATCGATCGCAATACGAAAACGCGGGTGCAGCGCCTTGACCTTGCCGCCATTGATGAGGATTTCGTAAGGTAAATGAGCAGTGTGTCGATATCGCTCTTTGTCGATCGCCGCCATCACCTTCTCATCACTACCTTCCCCTTGCGCGATGGCCACGCCAAGCAAGGTACGTTGCACATCGGGCAGGTCGACTTGGTAGACACGACTCACACTGCCGTCCCGCTGACGCAGATGCATGCTGACTTGGCGCACCGCACTGTTATAGTCACCATAATCGGCCAGATCCATCTGATCGTCGAAGTATTCCATGCCGAACGCGTAATGATAACGGCGCAGTTTCCGCGCTGTCATATTCCCCGCGCCAAACAAGAGCCGCGCGCCAAGCACCTCACGCAGATGTTGCGTCACCCCGGACAGCGATGCCTGAATTCTATAGGCATAACGCAGATAATCCAGATTGGCGTAACTGACCTGAATACGATCGCCCACTTGGGTAATGGCCACTCTGACGGCTGCCAGCCAGGCGGCGTTTGGATCATCCACCGCGATCTGCATCAACTCTGGCGTGGTAGCGGCAATGACATAGGCGGAACGATAAGGAGCATAGCCACCGACGATCTGGAAGCCACCTTGCTTCAATTTATCGCGAACACGCTCGACCACCGCCGACAAAGGACCCGGCTCCACGCTCGCGAGCACGAATGGCCGAAGCTTCTCCGCCGCGATGCCGGCGGACACCAATAGCCAGGCCAGAAGCCATCCGAACAGCAATCCACGATAAAGCGTATTCCTCATAAATAACCCCTATCCCCTTGAATATTATAGCCATGGCCAGCCAAATTCCGGAATGAACGAACGCGCGCTAAAGTTCCCAGGCTATATCGCTCGTCGTTGTGGGGGGCTGCCCCACGACCTTCCCATCCCTTGCCAGGAACGAAATGGCATGCACGCTAAAATCCGACAGCTTGGCTGGCCGTGGCGATAGTTCGAATCGATGTTGCGGGATGACTTCCCACTTGTCAAACACGCGCCGGATTGCCTTGCTCGCGCCCCTCTCCAATATCCTGTTGGCAACACAGCGATGACGCATTTCTAACCCGGATTTCTCATCAGTTCACTACTGCGACTGCCCAATACGGCGCGCTGACTGGCGTTCACCCGGTCGGGCTGCTCAACGTAGTGGCGACTACGCCTGCACGGCCCTCGGTCGCGAACGCCAGCCATCACACCACCTTGAGCGGCCTCGCCACGCGACCCGGTGAGAAATCCGGGCTGATATGTTTTGACTTGCAAGTAACTGTTCCATAAAGGACTATGGAGCAGTTCTTGGCCAAAACATCGGACTTTATGTTTTGACTCCTTAAAACTTGCAAATTCGTCAAAACAGTGCTTCCATGGGCTTTTTCAACGACGGAACCGGAAAATACGATTTCCCAGCTCCTTCATTTTCAATGACTTGCCGTCATCGAAAATGGCAGCACATCCCTGTACCGCCTACAGGCCATTGAAAAATGCCATTTTTCAGCAGCCCGCTAATAGTGATCTGAGTCGTTGCGCGAAAAAAACCACAATTCCGGATTCAAGCTGCAATGGCATGTATTCAGGAAGCAACACCCCCGAAGCAGCGAAAAGCGTCAAACCACTGGCAAAAGCCCTCATCAGCGCTTATGCTTGAATCCACTTATCCCAATCATAACGAATCGCCCTGTTACGGCCCGTCCTGAGCAGCGTTGCGTAACTGCCACTGTCGCGGATTGCGCCTCCAAGCTAGACAGCATACAGGCCCAATACTACAGGTTCCGTAACCGGAGGAAGCATGCATCCAAAACACCTTTCCAGATCCATCGCCACCATCGCGGTCGCAAGCTGCTTGAGCCAGGGCGCGCTGGCGAGTGGCTTCGCCATCCCTGAACTCTCCGTCGCCGGCTTGGCGTTGTCGAATGCGATGGTCGCCAACAGCGTCGACCTGGGCGCCATTCCCTATAACCCGGCGGCGATGGCATTTCATAAAGGCAACAGCTTTTCCGTCGGCGGCATGTTCGTAAAGCCTGGTTTGTCGGTGAAGACTCATAACGGTGATTTCGACAGCGATGCGAACGACCCCGTGTTCGTACCCTTTCTTCAGGGCGTTTTTCAACCCACCGAACGCTTCTCCCTCGGCTTGACCGTGGGCGCGCCCTTTGGCCTCGAAACCGATTGGCTACCCGGCACCTTTTCCGCGCCGGCGCCACAGCTACAACCCACGATCGCAACCAACACCAAGCTGGAACTGGTCGACGTGAGTCCAATATTCGCCTTTCGCATCAACGATAATCTGAGCATCGGTGGCGGCGTGGACTATTACAACGCGCGCACCGTGATCTTCGATACCGCCGTGGTTAGCGTGGAAGGCGGCGGCGAGGGCTTCGGCTGGAACATCGGCGCCCTGTGGCAGAGCGGTCAATGGAGCTTTGGCGCCAGCTTTCGCTCCAGCGCAACCGTGGGCCTGAGTGGCAACTTCAACGCGCCCGGTGTCGGCCTGCCGATCGTTGCCGACCTCGACATTCCCTCGCGTCTCCAGGTCGGAGTACGTTATCAGGTCAATTCGGCATTGGCAGTGGAATTCGACATCACCCGCACAGGCTGGAGTGACTTCGACAATCTCGTGGTCAGCGCGCCGGCGCCCTTCAATGCCGAACTGGTGAACAGCAAGAATGGCTGGAATGATGTCAACGCTTACCGTGTCGGTATCAGTTATCAGCTCTATCCCGCCACGCAACTTCGCTTCGGCTATACCTTTGACGAAACCCCGCAGCCAGACGAGCACTTCAGCGCGCGCACGCCGGATGCCGACCGCCATCTGTTCAGTATCGGCGTCAGCCATGTGCTGGCCAGCGGTTGGACTCTCGAGGCCGCCTATATGTACGTGAAGTTTCAGGATCGTACCGTATCCGGCCCGCCACAGACAGGACCAGACGCAAACGGCACCGCCACCTACGCGGGCGAATATAACTCCGATGTCAATCTGCTGGGCGCCAGCATCAGCAAATCTTTCTGACGACCCATAACCTCCTCATGGATTCACGCCCTGAATTCAACCTACACGCATGAAAAAGCCTACCGGGGTAACCCTCCCCGGTAGGCTTTTTATCATCCAACCCGCGGAAAGGGTCAGATATACAGGCAGATGTCGCTATCGCCAGCAAACTCAAAGAAAGTGGCGGCACCGCCATATTCGACGCCATCGATGAATTCCGACGTATTCATATCGAACAGATCGACGGTCATCTGGCAGGCAACCAGTCTGACCTCGGCTTCCTGACACAGATCGCGCAGTTCCTCGATGCTGGCAACGCCTTTCTTGGCCATTTTCGCCTTCATCATCGAAGTCATCATGGCCTGCATGCCCGGTAACGTGGTACCCAGAACAGGGAACCATTTGTCCATTCCCATCGGCATCGGCATGCCCGGATTACCCAACGGCGTCACTTCCAGCGTGAGTTTCTTGCGTAGTAGCTGCAAGCCGTAAAAAGTGAAGAAGATCTCGGTTTCATAACCCAACGCGGCTGCCGTGGATGCCAGAATAAAAGGCGGATATGCCCAATCCAACGAACCCTTGGTCGCGATAATGGCTAGCTTCTTCTCTCCCATTTGCCTCTCCTCCCCGTAAGGGTCGATAAGTTTTGGATCAGGATTTCTTGATCAAGAAATGGAATTTGCCGCCTTCTTCCTTGGATTCGAGCAGTTCGTTTCCGGTCTGCGTCGCGAACGCTTCGAAGTCCTTGACCGAACCTGGATCGGTCGCAATGATGTGCAGCACCTTGCCAGCGTCCATGCCTCCAAGTGCTTTCTTCGCACGCAGAATCGGCAGTGGGCAGTTCAGTCCGCTTGCATCCAGTTCGTCATCAAAATCGGCCATTGGCAACCTCCGGTTATATTTCAGAAAATTAAAAAATGAACTCTGACTTATATTCCAAGCGCGCCCGAAACGCAAGTGAAATTATGTCCACGACCAGCCGAATACCGGATTTTAGCGTGCCTGCGATCACCCTGGGGTTTGGCTGGCCGCGGCTGACTTTTCATGATGGGGGAAACAGCCCGGATCATGACAAGGTTATCCGGGGTTCGGCCTCGGGATGTCCGAAACCAAGCCTACGGGAAGGTATTCACGGCGCTCCCGCGGACGAATCATGGCGACTTCGGGCTGCGTATATTCACACACTCTGCAACCAGAAACCCAGACTCTAGCCCGGATTTAGGATGATTCTACTGCGGCGGTGGGAAAGCGAGGGCGATTTTCCGCTCGCCTCGTTAGAACCCCTAAGCCCGACAGACTCCTAGCAGGCCGTTAAAAAATGGCATTTTTCAACGGCCTGTGTGCGGTACAAGGAGGTACCGCCATTTTCGATGACGGCAAGTCATTGAAAATGAAGGAGCTGGGAAATCGCATTTTCCGCTTCCGTCGTTGAAACAGTCCATGGAAGGACTTTTTCAATATCCTGCTAGCTCGCATGTCCCACCGGGTCGCGTAGCGAGGCCGCTCAAGGTGGTGTGATGGCTGGCGTTCGCGACCGAACGCCGCACGTGTCTCGGATTCAGGCGGTTCGAGCCGGAGCAGTGATCTCCAGACCGTTGCGCGCCCAGTTGATGATGCCACCGCGCAAATTGTACACATTGGTGAATCCCTGCTGCGCCAGGTACGCGGTCGCCTGGTAGGAACGCGCGCCGCTGCGGCAGTAGAGCACGACATCCCGATCCTTCGGCAGATCGTTGATCTTAAGAGGAATCAGGTGCATTGGAAGATGCTCGGATTCCGGCAGAATACCATGCATGACCTCCGCTTCACTGCGGATGTCGACGACTCTGATGTCTTCCCCGGCTTCGAGCTTCGACGCCAGTTCAACCGAATCGATTTCTTTTATCATGGATAAAGCCTCTATGAATAAAGTGGCGCGAATAGTATATTATTATCATCTAATATTCAACCCGACGGATTGCAGGGAACAGGTACTCTGACACCTCGAAATGGCGCTGCCCCTGGATTGAAGATAAAATTCGCCGCTTCAACCGTTTACCCAAGGCTTTCTCATGGATTTTCTACCTATATTCATCGATATCAAAGCCCGCGTCTGCGTGGTCGTCGGCGCGGGCGATGTGGCCTTGCGCAAGATCCAACTGCTGCTCCGCGCTGGCGCCAGCGTCCGGGTGATAGCCCCTCGGCTGACGGCTGGCGTAAGACGACTGCATGCCAAGAAAGGGGTAGAGATCGAGGAACGCACCTACCAGCCTGGGGATATTGATGGCGCCACGCTGGTGATCGCCGCGACCGATGATACCCGAACCAACGAGGCCGTCGCAGCGGAAGCGCGACGTCTCGGCATCCTGATCAACGTCGCCGACCAGCCAGCATTGTGCAGTTTCGTCATGCCTTCGATCATCGACCGCTCGCCGGTGATTGCCGCGGTATCCACCGGCGGCGCCTCACCGGTGCTGGCACGCTTGATTCGCGCGCGCCTGGAGTCTCTGATCCCGGCCGGTTATGGGCGCCTCGCAGCGCTTGCCTCACGCTTTCGCGACAAGGTGAAGACAACCTTCGCCACTCCAACCGACCGGCGTCTGTTCTGGGACCGGGTATTGCAGGGTGGCGTCGCCGAGCGGGTGTTCACGGGTCATATGGAAGAAGCTGAGGAAATCATGCGGCGTGAACTCGACGCCGCCGCGAGTAACAGCGGCATCGGCGAGGTCTATCTGATCGGCGGCGGCCCCGGTGACCCGGACCTGCTCACTTTTCGCGCCCTGCGCCTGATGCAGCAGGCCGACGTGGTGGTCTACGACCGGCTGGTCGCGAAGGCGGTACTTGACATGACACGACGCGATGCCGAACGCATCTATGTCGGCAAGGAACGCGACAATCATGCGATGCGCCAGGAGGAAATCAATCAGCTACTGGCGCGGCTGGCGAAACAGGGCAAGCGCGTGGTGCGCCTGAAGGGCGGCGACCCGTTCATCTTCGGCCGGGGTGGCGAAGAGATCGATACCCTGGCGGCGGAGGGCATTCCATTCCAGGTCGTGCCCGGCATCACTGCGGCCGCCGGTTGCGCCGCCTACGCTGGCATCCCGCTGACGCATCGCGATTACGCTCAGTCTGTCACCTTCGTCACCGGTCATCTAAAGGATGGCAGCGTCAACCTGAACTGGACACAACTGGCGCAACCGAATCAGACCGTTGTGTTCTACATGGGCCTGATCGGCCTGCCAGCGATCTGCGAGCAGCTACAGAAACACGGCGTATCGCCGGATATGCCGATCGCCCTGGTACAACAGGGCACGACGCACAAGCAGCGCGTCATGACTGGCACGCTGACGAATATTCAACAGGTTGTCGAACGCGAACAACCCAAGCCGCCTACCCTGATCATCGTCGGCCATGTCGTCGAACTACAGGAGAAACTCTCCTGGTTCAAGGCGCCGGCACGCTCGACCCAGGGCGCAACCTCGCCGCATCCCGAACCCCGATAACCAACAACGATCACGCGGGAAACGGAATTTTTTGCTGACAATGTTCTTTGCAGGTTCTATAATGCGGAGAGAATTTTAACCATGGCCAGTCGAACATCGGGACCTATCGTTCCTCACAAGACGCAAGGAAGGGGCGTCAGGGGAACTCAGCGCACGCGATAATGCCGACATTTGGCCCGCGAGGGATGCATTGATCCAGGCCCGTCCTGGCGCCCTGAACGCGATATTTGGTCGCCGGGTCAATATGATCAGAAACCTCGATAAGGAAAAGCGTTTGATGAAAGAACCGAATCTCACCCGCCGGCAACGGGAGATCTACCGGTTTCTACTGGAGCATGAAGACCGTTTCGATCACCCACCTTCGCTCAACGAACTCTGCGAGATGCTCGGCCTGAGTTCACGCGGCTCGATGCACAAGCAGATCACCGCGCTGATCCAGGCCGGCCTGGTGAAACCGATGAATCACCTGCATCGTGGTATCCGCCTAAGGCACCGGAGCGAGAATGTCGACAGCCTGCCGTTCATGGGCTATATCGCCGCCGGCGAGCCGATCGAAGCCATCGAGAACCCAGAGCCTATCGAGATCCCACCGACGTTGCGTACCCCTCACCCCTGTTACGTACTCCAGGTGCGCGGCGACTCGATGATCGATGACGGCATACTCAACGGCGATTACGTCATCGTCGAGCAACGCAGTCTGATTCACGATCACGAGATTGTCGTCGCGTTGATCCACGGCCAGAACGCCACGTTGAAGCGCATTGAGCGTCGAGCGGACAAGACCATCCTGTATCCAGCCAACCCGAGCATGCAGCCAATGGAATACCAACCGGACGAGGTCACGGTACAAGGCGTGCTGGTAGGACAGATGCGCCGCTATTTTTAACGTGAAGAGTGCAGTCGCTTGCCTGTGATTCGTCTGCGGGAATACCACGAATACGTTCTTGCAGGATCCGAGGTATTTCAGCCCATCATCACGATAATCAAGCACCCGCCGGCCCGCCGATTCTCGCGGCCTCCCCTTGTGGATACAGCGGCGCCAAATCCTCCGAACCAGATTTCCGCTCGCCTCCACCGCGGTTTTTGAAGCCATCCCGGAAGACGTCATACAGCTTGTCGAGTTCCGCCGGGTCTTGCTCGCCGTCGCCATACAACGAACGATCCAATGCCTGTATGGCCTCGGCATTTGTCGGCAGGCGTGTCGCCAACGCGCGTAAATCCAGTGGCGGATCGTCCGGCCAATGCAGCTTCGCCATCGCCAGCAAGGCGCCTCCGACCTTGCGGGCATCGTGATCGGTACAGGCCCGACGCAATTGGTCACGCGCCGCGACGAGATCGGTCCGAGTCGATTTCGGACGGACATCGGCCGCTTCCGCTTTGTCGTTTTCCGCCCGCTTCCGAGCTCGGAAGCGCACCCACCAGACGACGAGCGTCGCTAAGAGCAACGCCAGTAACGCGCTCAGCCACGGCCAAGCGCCTCGCCAAACGTTATCACTCTTGGGCTGTACCTTCGTCGATGCGGTGGCCTTCCCCTGGCTTGGCGCCTTCAGTGGCCATTTCCCAGTTTGTGGGACTGCCGCCTGAACACCGTTGCCTGGCGAAACATTCAGTTCCCAGCGCGGCAACACGGTTTTCCGTTCACGGTTCCGTCGCGTATCCCACCAGTCGACGCTGATCGCCGGCACCACCAATTTGCCAGCCTGCTTCGGCACGATGGTGAAGTCCTGACGGCGCTCGCCGACTACCCAGCCATCTTGCAGCACATTCCGCGTGATCGCCTGTTCCGGGTAGACGCTGTAGGCATCGTTGGCGGGTATCTGGATCTCGGGAAGCTGCGCATCCTCCAGGCCCTTCGTGCGCAGCGTCAGGGTGCGGGTGATCGGCTCGCCGGCACGTGGTTGCGGCGGATTCTCAGCCCAACTGTCGCGCAGTTCGACATCGGCGGCGGGCAGCCAGATAGAACCTTGGTAATCCTTGGGTCTTGGCAACACGCGTAACTCCCGCGCGGGACTCCGGGCAACGATGCGCTTGCCTTGTTGTCCAAAGGGCGAGCTACTGAAGAAATCGTCCATGAATGGATCCTCGCCGAAGAAACGCTGCATCAGGCTGTCCATGCGGCTGCGTGGCGAGCGTCGCTGACCGGATGGATTGCGCGCCGCCGCGCGACCGCTGAACACGACCGATGGGATATGCAGCGTACCGCTACGCTGCGGGAACATCGCGTATTCACGCTCGATCACCTGATAGCGCTTGCCGTCGCGCACCGTCTCGTAGCGCTTGTCGTCACCCAGGCGCTCGAAGACCACATCGCCATCCGGCTGCGGCTCGCTGAGTTCGCCATCGAGCAGACGCACGCGGTAATAGAGACGCACGATCAGCTTCACTTGCTGCTGCACATAGGGAGGCTGCTTTCCGTTCTCGATCTGGGTCTCGACGAACAACTGGTCTGCCTGACGACGCGCGACATCGGGCGGTATGCGCTCCACCTTCAGGGTCAGCGGCCGGGTCGTATCACCACCGATGGCGATCGACGGAATGTTCAACTCGCCGAGATGACGTGGTCGCAGCCTGACCTGCCAACCGGTCTTGACCGACTGGCGTCCATTGATGATGCTGATATTGCTGCTGCGTCCGGTGCCGAGCAGTTCGAAATCCTTTTCCAGCGCGGACAGGTCCGGGCTGGCCTGGATGTTGCCATCGGTTTCCAGCGACAGCGTCACCGTGTCACCTTCGTAAACCTGGTGGCGATCGAGACTGGCGGTAACCGCTGCAACGGCCGCCTGGGCCACTGCCAGCAAGCCGATGGCCAGATGGGTACTGATGGTTTTCATCGTCTATTCCTCATGATCCTGCTCGCATTCACCATGCCTGACTGTCGCCGGCGCGGCGTGTAGGATCACGCCGCTGGCGATACTGGTATTGATATCTGAATTTGCGTTTCAACAAGCCGCCGGGATCATCCGGGATGCGTTTCAGCCACTGTTCGGCGGCCTGACGCTCCTCACTGGGCAGCTTCCGGGCACTGGCACGCATCTCTTGCCCCGCCAGCTTGCGCTGGTCACGCGCGTTCCGCTGCTGCACGGACTTCGCCTTCTCCTGTCGCGCCTCCGATTGCTGTTCAGATTCATCGGCTCTGGCTTCCACGGGCGGTTTCCCGGCCGACTGGTCATTCATTGCCTTCGCCGCCTGCTGTGCCTTCAGCGCATCACGGAAATCCTTGGCCGGTTGTTGCCGTTCGCCTTTCTTGGGTGACTGGCCGCCCGACCTCTGCTGATCGCCCGACTTCTGCTGATCGCCCGACTTCTGCTGATCGCCCGACTTCTGCTGATCGCCCGGCTTCTGCTGATCGCCCGACTTCTGCTGATCGCCCGACTTCTGATCCTTTTCTCGATCAGGTTTCCGTTGCTGCTGCTTTTTTTGCTTCTGTTGCTGCTTTAACAGATCTTCGATGAGCTTCTTGTTGTACGCCGCATCGGCGTCATCCGGGTGTTGCTTTAATGCCTGATCGTAGGCTTCGATGGCCTCCTTGTATTTTCCAAGGCGCGCCAGCGCATTGCCCTTGTTGTAGAATGCCTCGGCGCGACCGCTCGCCGATTTGGCCTTTTCCGCGTTGTTGAACTCGGCCAACGCCTGCTGATAATCACCTTGTCGATACAAAGCACTGCCCTTGCGCTCCGGCGTCACCGCCAGTTTCGCGGCCTGCTCGGCGCGGCCTTTCGCCAATGCCTCGGCAGCCTGTTGGTCCGGGCGCCGCCAAAGATTCCGCCAATGTTGTTTCCAGCCGGGTTCTTCCTGAACATTTTTTTCCACTTGGGGTGCTCCACCCTTCGCCACCGGTGCCGCCATCACTGGCCTCGGCACACTCAAATGAAACGACAGCAGGGCCACACCCAGCAACCAACCACGTCTGAAGCCGAATGCCGCAAGCACGGCCAACGGCAATAACAGCCAAGGTGCGTATTCGCGCCATTGGTCGGCGCGTTGATCGGTCTTCGCCTGCATCTCGTTCAAACCCGTCTCTCGCGCTGGCAACAGTTCGCGCAGATCGCTATCATCCGCGCGAATGCGCAGATAACGCCCGCCACCGGCCTCGGCAAGACGGATCAATTCGGGTTCGTCCAGCTTCGCCACGACAACCTTGTCGTTGACGTCGCGTATGAAACCACCGCGCCCGTTGGATAGCGGCGCGCCCTGGAGCGTGCCAACCCCAAGCACCGCCACGACATGGCCATTGGCACGCAGCCGCTCGGCGACGTCCAGTGCCACCGGGTCGCTGTAGCCGTCGGTCATCAGCAACACGCGGCCGTGTCGCACGCCGGCCTGTTGCAAAAGCTTTTCGGCTTCCTCCAGACCAAGGTCGACACGGCTGCCCTGCACCGGCATAATCTCCGCCCGCAGCGGGCCGAGCTGCGAGACAATGGTCTCGGTATCTGTGGTCAACGGCGTCACCGCGAAGGCATCACCGGCGAACACTACCAGCCCAGTCTGCCCCTCCTTGCGGGTCTTCAACAGATCACGCAATTTGAAACGCGCGCGCGCCAGCCGCGACGGACGCAAGTCCGGCGTGTTCATCGAGCGCGACAGGTCGAGCACGACGACCAACGCGTCCTGGTTGCGATATACCGGCAACGGCCTCTTCTCCCATACCGGACCTGCCAGCGCGACGACCGCGATCAGCCAGCCAAGCGCCAGCAACCACCAGCGCCACCGCCCCCCGCCGGTATCGTCGTCGCCTACCAGTAAAGCCTGTAGCAACGCTGGATCAACAACCTTGTTCCAGGGATTGGCGCCCTGTGCGCCGCGCGTGAGCAACCACAACAAGCTTGGTATCAACAATAACGCGAACAGCCATTCTGGATACAGAAAATGAAAATCAGCTGGCATCCGTATACCTCCCAAAGCGGTTCATGCCCAGCACCAGAAACACGCTGATCGCCAGGGCGCCACCCAATGGCCAGCGAAAGCGCTCTGCCACCTGGCGATAGGTCTTTTCCTGTTGGCTGGTTGGCTCCAGCTTGTCCAGTTCGGCATAGATGCCACTGAGATCCTTCAGATCCCGCGCGCGGAAATAGTGTCCGCCAGTCTTGCTGGCAATCGCGCGCAGGCTGTCTTCATCCAGGCCCGAGGCGCCGAGCACGCTGAGTCCGAGCACGCCGCGCACCATGCGTTGGCCACCGATGCCGATCGTATACACGCGGATGTGTTCCTGTGCCGCCAGATCGGCCGCCTTCAGCGGGTCGACGCTGCCAGCGGTGTTCTCGCCGTCGGTCAGCAAAATCAATACCCGGTTGCTCTGGGGTGAATCGCGCAAGCGCTTGACCGCCAGGCCGATAGCGTCGCCGATCGCAGTTTTTTCTCCGGCCAGACCGATGACCGCCTCGTTCAGCAGCTTGTGGACGGTTTTGCGATCGAAGGTCAGCGGCGCTTGCAGATAGGCGCGGTCGCCGAACAGAATCAACCCGACGCGATCGCCCTTGCGGCGTTCGATGAACTCGCCGGCAACGACCTTCACCGCCGTCAACCGATCCATCAGGCGGTTCTGGATGCGCATGTCGCGCTCCCGCATGCTGCCGGACAGATCGACCGCCATCATCAGGTCGCGTCCACTGACCGGCAGTTGTAGCGGCTCGCCGATCCATTGCGGGCGCGCCGCGCTGGCGACCAGCAACAGCCAGCCGAGCGCTGCCAGCCAGACCGGCCAACGCCGCCGTCGGGTTTCCGGCAGCACCAACTGGCGTTGCAGTTCGGCATAGAAAGGGATGCGCAGCGCCGCAAGCCGTCCACCGCGCGCGCGCGGCAACAGCCTGGCGACCAGCAACGGTAGCGGCAGCAAGGCAAACGCCCAGGGCCAGGCAAAATGCAGTTCATTCATCGGCGGCCCCCATGGCGTTTCAACTGGGTGGAGATCCACGTCTTGGCCAATTCGCCCAGTGCCTTCGGATCGACCTCGCAGTCACGTCGGTAAGCGCCGTTGGCGAGTATCCGCCCGGGTCCGTCACGAAAACCCGCGCCGCCGTTGTCATCCAAAAAGCGCAGCCAGGCTTCACCACTCAATGCCGCGACCCGTTCGCGTGGATACCAAGTCAGCGCGGCGCGGCGCAGCAGACCAGACACATCAGCGACGAATTCGCAAGCGTGTTCCGGTCGATAGGCTTTCACCAACGCGTCGATACGCGCGATGATGCGCCGGCGACGCGCGCGCAACATGGCGCGCCGGCCCATGAAGACCACAAGACCGATCAGC
>JALSSX010000162.1 GCA_026984055.1 Sedimenticola sp.
CTGTTGACATCTTTTTCTCCATGCTTATACTTCCGCCCTCATTCATCGATTATCTGGAGAGACCTGTGTTCAGGAGACGACTGACCAACGATTTCCGCGGCGGCGCGAGTGTGCGTCCATGCGCGCAAGGGGGGATTGACGACGAGACGTAGGTCTTTCCCATGATGGTGGAAGGCGTGCGCGCATGCCTTCCGAGGGAAAACCCTGGTTGGCATGCGCTGGCCGGGGTTTTTTTGTGTCCCGAAGCCATGTCATCCCGTCGAACGCTTAACAGGATGTTGAAAAAGTCCTTCCATGGACTTTTTCAATGACTTGCAGTCATCGAAAATGGCAGTACATCCCTGTACCGCACACAGGCTGTTGAAAAATGCCATTTTCCAACAGCCTGTTAACGGTGTTCGGCAGTCTCGAAAGCGTAATGCGTGATACCGTGCATATCGATGCCGGAATGCAATGAAAAGGCCCATACAATGCGGCATGGACCGCGAGGAGCGAAAAATGCCGATCAAGACGATCATCACCAAGGCGCCACGGCCGGTCAAGATCTTTACCGACCAGATCGAGCCGGACACCCGCCGGCAGCTGACGAATATCGCCTGTCTACCAATCGTCCACAGCCATGTCGCCGCCATGCCAGATGTGCATCTGGGCATCGGCGCGACGGTCGGGTCCGTGATCCCAACGCGCGGCGCCATCATTCCGGCGGCGGTGGGGGTGGATATCGGTTGCGGCATGAATGCGGTACGTCTGTCGCTAAAGGCGGAGCAGCTACCCGACAACCTGTCCGCGGTACGTCGCGCGATCGAGCGCGCCATTCCAGTGGGTTTCGCCATACATCATCGTGACGTCGCGCGGCGCTCGACCGTCACTGGCCTGATGGATGGCTTGCAACGCCTCGCCGAGCAACACCCAAAGCTGAACATCAAACGCGGCAAGCCCTACAAAACCTGGATCCGTCAACTCGGTACTCTGGGTGGCGGCAACCATTTCATCGAGCTGTGCCTGGATGAGGCCGGCGCCGCATGGCTGATGCTGCATTCCGGCAGCCGGGGCATAGGCAACAGCATCGGGCGCCACTTCATCGAACTGGCAAAAGAGGATATGCGCGATCAGCTCGGCAACCTGCCGGACAAGGATCTCGCCTACTTCACCGAGGGCGCGAAGCACTTCGATGACTATGTGCGCGCGGTGCATTGGGCGCAGGACTACGCGATGAGCAACCGCCGCGAGATGATGCGCCTGTTAATCGATGCATTGAAACCCGTGTTGCCCACCTTCATGGCTACCAAGGAGGCAATCAACTGCCACCACAACTATGTGGCGGTGGAGCGGCATTTCGGCGCGGAGGTCTACCTCACCCGCAAGGGGGCAATCTCGGCGCGCAAGGGTGAGCTGGGCATCATCCCCGGCAGCATGGGAGCGAAATCATTCATCGTGCGCGGCAAGGGTGAACCGCAGTCGTTCTGCTCCTGCTCGCATGGCGCCGGCCGGCGCATGAGCCGGAACAAGGCGCGCCGCCTGTTCAGTGTCGACGACATGGTGATACAGACCGAGGGTGTCGAATGCCGCAAGGACAAGGGCGTGATCGACGAAATCCCCGGCGCCTACAAGGATATCGACGAAGTGATGGAAAACCAGCGCGACCTTGTGGAGATCGTGCATACATTGAAACAGGTGGTCTGCGTCAAGGGCTGATACACCGTCCAAGCACCGCCTCATGCCGAGGACAGCCGGAGCGGCGCATCTCGACGGTGAGCCTAGACCGGATTTCTCATCGGGGCGTGTAGCGAGGCTGCTCAAGGTGGTGTGATGGCTAGCGTTCGCGACCGACTCCGGAGACATACAATGACTGACACCTGGATCGACCTGATCCGCCATGGCGAACCCGAAGGCGGCCCGCGCTATCGCGGCCACGCAATCGACGACCCGCTCAGCGAGAAAGGCTGGGCGCAGATGCGCTCGGCGGTGGCCGGGCATGACGACTGGCAACGCATCATCACCTCGCCATTGCGCCGCTGCCGGGATTTCGCCACCGAGCTGGCCACGCGGCGCGGGTTGCCAGTGCATGTCGAACATGACCTGCGCGAGGTCGGCTTCGGCGCTTGGGAGGGCAAGACCAAGGCCGAGCTGATCGCCGAGGACGCCGACGGCTTCCACGCCTTCTATCGTGATCCAGTAAATGCCCGGCCAGCCGGTGCCGAAGCCCTGGATGCCTTCACCCGGCGGGTCGCCACGAGCATCGACCGCATTGCCGTCGCCTACACCGGCGAACACCTACTGGTGGTCGCGCATGCCGGCGTATTGCGCACGGCCCTCGCGCATGCCATCTGCGCGCCGCCATCTTGTATGTATCACATCAACATCAAGAACGCCGCATTGCTGCGCCTCCGTTGTGGCACCGACGGCCATGCGCTCGAAGAACTGAACAATGGCACGTTCAGCCACACGGCATAGCCACCAAGCGATTGGCCAAGGCCAGACAGGCCAGCCGATCAGCGACACCGGACCACCACGCGCGCTGACAAACAACGCCAAGCCCCTATCAGAACGGAGGCCAGGGTGATTGCAATGAAGACCCGTGCGCGCACCGCCCGCTATGCATCCTTCCCCGCCCGGTAAGCCTGGTAGAAATAGTTGGTCGCCTCGACGAATCCATGCACGCTGCCACAATCGAAACGCCTGCCGTCGAAACGGCATGCCAGCACCATGTTTCGTTCCGCCTGGATACGCAACGCATCGGTAATCTGGAGTTCACCGTGCTTTCCCGGCGGCGTGGCGCGGATGATGTCGAAGATTTCCGGCGTCAGGATATAACGACCAATAATGGCAAGGTTGCTCGGCGTCTTGTCCTTGTCGGGCTTCTCCACCATGCCGTTGACCTTGAACACGCCATCCTCGATCTCCTGGCCATCGATGACACCATATCTGTCCACCTCTTCGGCATCCACCTCCTCGATCGCGACGACACTGCAACGATATTTTGCATACACATCCACCAGTTGTCGCATGACATTGCGGTGAGCATTGATGCACAGATCATCGGCGAGAATCACGCCAAAGGGCGCATCGCCGACCAGGGTCTCCGCCGTGAGGATGGCGTGCCCCAGGCCAAGCATCTCGATCTGCCGCGTATAGGAAAAGGTGCATTCCTCGATGATTCGGCGAATATCGCTGAGCTGCTCTTCCTTCTTGGTGCCGCTGATCTGGTGCTCCAGCTCGTAACTGATATCGAAATGATCCTCGACCGAGCGCTTGCCCCGCCCGGTGATGATGCCAATATCGGTCATGCCCGCCGCCACGGCCTCTTCCACGCCGTACTGAATCAACGGCTTGTCCACCACCGGTAGCATCTCCTTCGGCATCGCCTTCGTCGCCGGCAGAAAGCGGGTACCGTAGCCGGCAGCCGGAAAGATACATTTCTTGATTACCTGTTCACTCGACATACCCATCCCTCGATCGTATCGCCTCAGGCCAGCAGAGAAACAACTGGCGATGTTTGCCGCCGTGACGCGCAGATAGGCGGCGGCGTTGCGCATGGCGTCGTCCAGCCCGAGCGGCCCGGGACAAAGGCTGAAGGCCGCATCGAAACCGGCTTTGCCCGCTGGCCCGACATCGACACATCCCGCGATGGCAATGCACGGCACACCCGCCGCCTTGGCTCGCAGCGCCACGACCGCCGGCGCCTTGCCGGACAGCGTCTGCGCATCCAGCCGACCCTCGGCGGTCAGCAGCAGATCCGCGTCTTCAAGCGCTTGGTCGAAACCGAGCATGTCCAGCACGAGGTCCGCCCCCGGTAACAACTCGGCGCCGAGAAACGCCACCAGGCCAGCACCCAGGCCACCGGCGGCGCCCGCGCCGGGCAGATTATACACATCCGAACCAAGATCCCGCCTGATCACTTCGGCAAGGTTCCGCAGACCGGTTTCCAGCCGCTCGCCAGCCTGCCGATCGACCCCCTTCTGCGCGCCGAAGACCCGGGTCGCGCCATTCGGACCCAGCAGCGGATTGTCCACATCGCAAATCACCTTGATCGTAACGCCGCGCAACGCCTCGGCCAACGACGACATATCGATGCGGCAAATGGCTTCCAGGTTACGGCCATTGCCCGCGAGCGACCTGCCATGTGCATCGAGGAAGACGATGCCCAACGCGCAGGCCATCCCCATGCCGCCATCATTGGTCGCGCTCCCGCCGATTCCCACCAGGAGGGTTTCCGCGCCCCGCCTCACGGCATCCAACATCAACTGACCGACACCGAAGGTGGACGCCGCCAATGGATCGAGCCTGTCGCTCTCCAGCAACACTAACCCAGCGGCGGCCGCCATCTCGATGATCGCGGTCTTTCCGTCATCGCTACTGAGATAACCCGCTTCGACCTCGGCACCCAGCGGACCACGCACCCGCATGGACACCCGACGCATGGGCAAGGCATCCTGAAGAACCTCCAACAAGCCATCGCCGCCATCGGCGATCGGCACCCTGACGACCCGCGCATGCGGCACGCCCACCGCCACCCCGGCAGCGATGGCCTCGGCGGCCGCCCTGGCCGACAGGCTGCCCTTCAATGCATTTGGCGCGACAACGATTTTCAATGCCCAAAACCCGATGGAGAACCGGCAAGCCGTCACTCTACTCGATCCGCGCCAGCAAGGGTAAGGAGAAAGACCCGCATGCCGCTATAACCCGGAGACACCTCTCGCTTTCCCGGACAAGGACATAAGGACATCATGCCCAATAACCAGATCGAGATCGCACAGCGCGTGAATACCGACCGGCTCCATGCGCTCTATGCCGCGACCGGAACCAGCATCCTTTCCACATTGGCGGTGATGGGGATTCTCGTGCTACTGATGTCCTACCGGATCGCACCGACCGACCTGCTGATCTGGTATGCCTTGCTGGTCTGCGTGCTGACCGCTCGGGCAGTCAACTATTGGCGCTTCCGCAAGACCAGGCCGGAAACCGAAGGCATGCGCCAATGGTGCCTGCGCTTTCGCCTCGGAACCCTAGCCACCGGCATTGTCATCGGCGGCAGTTCCCTGCTGTTGTTCGGGCAGGTGCCAGTCGCCTACGAGGTCTTCAACGCGCTGGTACTGGCCGGCGTATGCGCCGGCGCGCTGACCGTGTTGCTCTACGACTACATCGCCTTCTACCTGTACATCAACGCAATACTGCTGCCAACCATCATCGTCTCCGTCGCACTGGGCGGACATCTGCATATCGCCATCGGCGCGGTGATGCTGATCTATGTACTATTGCTGATGCGCGCCAGCCGCAAATTGTATCGAAACGTCATCGCATCGATGACGCTTGGTTATGAGAATCAACTACTCGCGGAAAACCTGGCGCGCGAGAAAAAACGCCTGGACAACCGCCTCGGGCGCATCCTGAACGACAGTTCCAGCGAGATCTATATCATCGATGCCGACAGCCTGCGATGCCTGCAAGTCAATCAGGGCGCGTTGCAGCACCTCGGTTACCACGAGGCGGAGATCGAATCCCTGAGCATACTCGACATACTCACCGAGCTGAACCGAACCGATCTCGACACCCTGTTGACGCCCCTCTACAGCGGTACCCAGGAATCGGCGTTCTACCACGGCCACCACCGTCGCAAGGATGGCAGCCGGTATCCCGTGGAGGTTCGCTTGCAACTCTCGCTGCGGGAATCGCCGGCGGTCGTCCTGGCGACCGCACTGGACATGACCGAACGCGACAACGCCAAGCGCCAACTGGTGCATCAAGCGAACTTCGATCAGCTCACCGACCTGCCGAACCGTTTCTATATGCAAAACCATATCGAACAAGCATTCTCCCATGCCCGTCAGACAGGCAAGAAGGTCGCGCTACTGTTCATCGATCTGGACAACTTCAAACAGGTCAACGACAGTCTCGGTCATGCCAGTGGCGACATCCTGCTGCAACAAGCCGCCGAGCGCATTCGTTCCGCGCTACGCGATTCGGACACCCCGGCACGCCTGGGCGGCGACGAATTCCTCGTCATGCTGGAAGGCCTCGGCCAACGGGAACAGGCCGAGCATGTCGCCGCGAAACTGGTGGACGCCTTCAAGCAGCCCTTCCGCATCGGGCTCAACGAAGTCTACACACCGACCAGCATCGGCATCAGCTTGTTTCCAGACGATGGCGTCTCGGTGGAAGAGCTGATGCAGTACGCCGACACCGCGATGTACCACGCCAAGCAAGCCGGCCGCGGCCGCTACCAAGTGTTCTCCGACGAAATGCTCGTAGCGATAGCCCGGAAGCTGGAAGTGGAAGGGCAATTACGCAAGGCGCTGGACAACGATGAACTGACGCTGGTCTATCAACCCAAGGTCGATGCCCGCAACGGCCGGATACTCGGCGCGGAAGCCCTGTTGCGCTGGAGCAACCCGGCGCTGGGCAGCGTTCCGCCGCATCGATTCATCCCGTTGGCGGAGAACCTCGGGTTGATCGGCTCGATCGGCAACTGGGTACTCCAGCAAGCCTGCGAGGAAGCGGCGCAATGGCCGGAGATTCATGGCCGACGGCCGCATGTCGCGGTCAACGTATCACCGCATCAGTTCCTCAGCGGCAAGCTGTTGGGCGATGTGGAAGAGGCGCTGACGCGCAGCGGCCTCTCGGTGGAACAGCTCGAACTGGAAATCACCGAAAACCTGTTGATCCAGGAGACCGACGAACCACTCTCTATCCTGAATCGACTCAGGGAGAAAGGCGTCCGCCTATCGGTGGACGACTTCGGTACTGGCTACTCATCACTCAGTTACCTCAAGCGCTTCCCGCTACAGATCTTAAAGATCGACCGCAGCTTCATGAAGGATCTCACACACAATCACAACGCCGATACCCTGGTGGAAGCGATCATCTCCATGGCCAACAGCCTGGAACTGGATATCGTTGCCGAAGGTGTCGAAAACCACCAACAACTTCGCTTCCTCGGTCAGCGGGGGGTGCGCATCATCCAGGGCTACTACTTCAGCCCGCCGGTCAGTGCGAGCGCATTCCGCGAGATGCTGAAGAAATGCCACGCAAACCAAGCATCTCGGGATAGCTACTTCCTGTCCCATCTGACAGAAACCGCCAGCGCATGATGTAGCCACGCCCGTCGAACGTCGGAACAAGGGGCGCACATGGTGATTCCAACGTTCGACCGGGCGCGGCCATGCCGACCTGGCTGAGTCCCGCGCGCAACCACCGGAACCGAGGCAGATAATGCGGTATCCTATAGCGCTTTATCCAGCGGCAGCTGTATCTGGAAAACGGATCCCCCCATGCGCGCAGTCTCCTCTCATTCGTTGCTCATCGCCGGCCTGATCATGCTCGTGGGCTGGCATGTCGCGACCGCCGCCGGCGGTTGGGATTGTCACGCCGGACCCGACGGTGGCTGGCTGTGCGCCACGGCCGACGGCAATCCCATCGCGGCCCAAGGGAAACCCGCTCGGAACACCGACAAGTCCATTGCCGCGCGCACCCGCGAGACACGAACCACAATTGCCCCCATCACCCTAGCCACCCGTCGGCCCTCGTCCGGGGCAGCCACGCGTTGCAATCTGCCTACCACCCGCGCGGCTGGCGCCCGCTCTCATCGAACCGCGCCGCCATCCCGCCAGATCGATCCGACGACCCTGCCATTGCATATCGAGGCCGACGCCGCCGAGTATCGGGTCGGCGAGGGCATCGTCGAACTGGACGGCCGGGTCGTCGCCAAGCGCGGCGCTCAGCAGATACGCGCAGGGCATATCCGCTACAACGGCAACAGCGCCCGACTGCAAGCGGAGCACCATGTCGAATACCGCACACCTCGCCAGACGATACGCGCGGCGCAGGCCGATCTGCGGCTCGATGCCCACACCGGCGAACTCGAACAGGTCGGTTACTTTCTCCCGGCAAGCCAGGCACGTGGAACGGCGGCGCGCGCGCGCATCCTGAGCGACACCCGGTCGAACTACCGCGAACCGACCTACACGACCTGTCCTGGCGGCAATCACGACTGGCGGCTGCAAGCCGAGGAGCTGGAGATAGACCAGCAAACCGGCGTCGGCAAGGCCAAGGCCGCGAAGCTGGTATTCAAGGGCGTGCCACTGATGTATCTGCCTTGGGCCAGTTTCCCGCTGGACGAGCGACGCAAGAGTGGTTTTCTGCTGCCTCGCGTCGGCTATTCGACGAAGAACGGCGTGGACGTTCAGACGCCATATTATTTCAACCTGGCGCCAAATTACGACCTGACCCTGACCCCGCGCCTGGTATCGAAACGTGGTCTGATGCTCGCCGGACAGTTCCGCTACCTGAGCCGCCGGCACAATGGCGTCCTGAACGCCGAAATTCTGCCCGATGACCGCCTGTTTCCCGGCGACAACAGCAGCCGGGGCGCGGTCTCCTGGCGCCATCATACGCGCTTCACTTCCCGCCTGGTTGGCGATATCGGCGTCGACTGGGCATCGGACGCCGACTATCTCGACGACCTGAGCAACCGTCTTGCGATCGCCAGCACCCGCCATCTGGAACGCGGCGCGATGCTGAACTACTACGGCAGCGGCTGGCGCCTGCTCGGCCGTCTCCAGGACTTCCAGACACTGGATCTGGCGATACCGGCCACCGATCGACCCTACGCCCGGCTGCCACAGATCTTGTTCCAATTAAACAAGCCCGACCAATGGCTGGGCACGACCCTGCAATTGGATGCCGAATATGTCTACTTCTCGCGCACCGACAGCGTGCGTGGCAGCCGCGTCGACATCCATCCAGCGATCAGCCTGCCGCTACGACGCAGCTGGGGATTCATCACGCCGAAACTCAGCGCGCGCCACACCGCCTATGCATTGGACAACAACGCGCCGGACAAACCCGATACGCCGAGCCGCGCCAGCGCCAGCCTGAGCCTGGATTCCGGCCTCTTTCTCGAACGCCGGACCGGCTGGTTCGGACACGCTGTCATCCAGACCCTGGAGCCTCGCCTGTTCTATCTATACCGCACCCGAAGCAACCAGGACGACTTACCGGTGTTCGATACCGACGACATCGACTTCAGCTTCATCAGCCTGTTCTACGAGGACCGCTTCAGCGGCGCCGACCGCGTCGGCGATGCCAATCGCATCACCCTGGCCGCAACCAGTCGCCTGCTGGACGAAAACAGCGGCCGCGAACTGGCGCGCGGCAGCATCGGCCAGATCTACTATCTGGCCGACCGTACTGTTCAACTGCCAGGTCATCCGGTCATCGACGAGCCGACCTCATCACTGGTTGCCGAGGGCAGCGCGTTGTTGTCGCCAAACTGGGACATCAAGGGATCGATCCAATGGAACCCCTCGTTGGGCGATGGCCGCACCGAGAAAAGCGCATTGCGCCTCAGCTACCACGACGAGGACGGACACATCGCCACAGCCTCCTACCGCTTCACCCGGGATATTTCCGAGAACACGACGGTCTCAATGGTCTGGCCGGTGAGTCCGCGCCTGCGACTGATCGGCCGGCTCGATTACTCGATGCTGCACGAGACCATGATGGAAACGGTCGCCGGGTTCGAATACGGCAACTGCTGCTGGGCTTGGCAACTGGTCGCGCGAAACTACCTGAGCGATCCATCGGCCAAATCCAACCTGACCTTTCTGCTGCAACTGGAACTGCGCGGCCTGGGCAAGCTCGGCAATGACATCGACGACTACCTGAAACGCAACATCCGAGGCTACCGATCGACCTATGAATAGATTGCTCCTGATCCTTCTTCTGCCGACCCTGCTGGTGGGCAAACTGGCGCGCGCGGAAGAACAAGCGCTCGACGAAATCGTCGCCGTGGTTAACGACGATACCATCATGCGCGGCGAACTGGAGCGCCGCACCGACGAAATCCTCGCCCAGCTACAGGCCCAGGACCGCCAGCCTCCGCCGCGCTCGCGGGTCGAGCCGCAGGTATTGGAACGCATGATCGTCGAAAAACTCCAGGCAGACGCCGCGCATCGTGCCGGCATCGAGGTCGACAACGAGATGCTCGCCCAGGCGATCAGCAGCATCGCGAAGCGCAACGGCCTGAGCATCCCCGAGTTTCGCAACACCCTGAGGCAAAGTGGTCTGAGTTTCGACGCCTACCGTGAACAGCTGCGGCGCCAGATCCTGCTGCAACGCTTCAAGAACCGCGCGATCACCAACAAGATCAAGATCAGCGATCGCGAGATCGAAGCCTGGCTGGCGCGCCACAAGGGCAGCGGCGCCAGCCATTCCGCCTACCATCTGCGACACATCCTGATCGCCACCCCCGAGGGCGCCAGCAGTGAACAGATCCGCGCGGCGAAGCACAAGGCCGAGGATATTGTCGAACGCCTGCGCAACGGCGCCGACTTCAGCCGCCTGGCGGTTACCGAATCGGATGGCCGCCAGGCGCTGGACGGTGGTGATCTTGGCTGGATCAAAGCCGGCGTATTGCCGGATGTCGCCGCCGATGCAATAGCCGATCTGCCGAAGGGCGGCATCAGCGCGCCGATACGCGGCGTGGGCGGCTTCCATATCTTCAAGGTCGTGGATCTGCGGGGACCGGACAAACACCTGGTCAAACAGACACACGCACGGCATATCCTGATCCGCGTTGATGAACAGACCTCCAACGCCGAGGCCCGCCGGCGCCTCGAACAACTGCGCGAGCGCATCATCAACGGCGAGGATTTCGCCACGCTGGCGCGCGCGCATTCCGATGACAAGGGCTCGGCGCTGAACGGCGGCGATCTGAAATGGATCACCAAGGGCGATGTCGTGCCGGCCTTCGCCGAGGCGATGGACAAGCTAAAGCCTGGTGAGATCAGCCCGCCGTTCCGCACCGATTTCGGCTGGCACATCGTCCAGGTACTGGCGCGTCGCGAACATGACGATAGCGACGAACAACTGAAACAGCGCGCGCGCGACGAGATTCGCAAGCGCAAGGCCAATCAGCAGGCCGAACTGCTGTCACGTCGACTGCGTGATGAAGCCTATGTCGACATCCGGCTGAACAAATGACCCTGCTGGCGCTCACCTCCGGCGAACCCGCCGGCATCGGACCGGACCTGTGCGTCCAGTTGACGCGCCACGGCGATCTGCCGCCGCTGGTGATCATCGGCGATCCCGAGCTACTCGCGGCGCGCGCGGCCATGCTCGGCATCGCGTTCGATCCACCACGTTACGACCCCGACCAGACCCGACCACTCAGCGTGCTGCCGGTTCCGCTCGCCGCCGAGGTCCGCGCCGGCGAGCTGAATCCGGCGAACGCCGGCTATGTGCTGAAGTTGTTGGACATGGCCGTCTCCGGCTGCCAGCGTGGCGTCTTCGACGCCATGGTCACCGCGCCGATCCACAAGGGCGTGATCAACGACGCCGGCCTGCCCTTCACCGGCCATACCGAATACCTGGCCGAACTCACCGACGCCAGCCCGGTGATGATGCTCGCGACACCCGGCCTGCGGGTCGCGCTGGCGACCACGCATCTGCCGCTGAAGGATGTCAGCGCGGCGATCGATAGCAACAGCCTGAGCCGCGTCATCGAGATTCTCCATCGCGACCTGATCCAGCATTTCGGCATCGACGAGCCACATATCCTTGTCTGCGGCCTGAACCCGCATGCCGGCGAGGGCGGCCATCTGGGCCGCGAGGAGATCGACGTGATCATACCCGTGCTGGAACGCTATCGACGTCAAGGCATGCGCCTGGATGGCCCACTGCCAGCCGATACGCTGTTCAGCCCGGACAGGCTGGAACGAGCCGACGCCGTGCTCGCGATGTATCACGACCAGGGGCTTCCAGTACTGAAATACCTCGGTTTCGGCAAGGCGATCAATGTCACGCTGGGACTGCCCATCCTGCGCACCTCAGTGGATCACGGCACCGCGCTGGAACTGGCCGGCAGTGGAAAAATACATGACGGCAGCCTGCGCGCGGCCATCCAGGCGGCCGCGTCTATGCGGAATGCTCGCTGACGATCCTCAACGCTGGCGCGCCGGTGTCCAGCGTTGCCGGCTCGGGCCGGCCAGTATAGAAGCCCTGCACATAGTCCACGCCCATGTCGCGCAGCAGCTCCAGGGTACGCCGGTCCTCGACACGTTCGACGACGGTCTTCATGCCGAGCACATGGCTGATATCATTGATCGTCCTGACCAGCGCCTGGTCGACTTCGTCCGAGAGTATCGTGCGCACGAACTCGCCATCGATCTTCAGGATATCCGCCGGCAGCTTCTTCAAGTAGGCCATTGAGCTCAGGCCGGTGCCGAAGTCATCCAGCGCAAACCGGAAGCCGGCGTTGCGCAATACCCGCATCAGGCCGATCGCGGTATCCATGTTCTCTATCACGCTGCTCTCGGTGATCTCGAAACAGACGGTTTCCGGCGGCACGTCGGAAGCCGCAGCTTCCCGTTGGATCAGTTCGAGCAGATCGGGACGCCCGATCGACTGGCCGGACAAATTGATATTGAACACGGTAGCGCTGTCCGGGTAGCGCACCCGGTAACGACGTATCAGGCCGAACGCCTTCTTCACCACATGCCGATCGAGGCCTATCATCAGGTTGAAGCGTTCCGCGACGTTCAAAAAATTCGCCGGGCCACACAGGCTACCGTCGCGCTGACGCAGGCGGAGCAGGAATTCATAGCTGGATGGCGTGGAAATATCTCCCCGAAGCGCGAAAATCGGTTGACGATACAGCTCGATGCGATCCTCATCGATGGCCTCCTGCAACTGACTTGCATGGCGCAGATCGCTGGAGCGGCGCAGCAATTTTTCGTCGTCCGGGCGATATACGCAGACTTGGTTGCGTCCCTGATCCTTGGCCATGTAACAGGCGGCATCGGCCGCCTTCAGCACATCGCCACTGTCTACCCCAGGCCCTTCGATCAACGCCAGCCCGGTGCTCAGTCCGACAGAGAAATGCTCGCCATGCCAGTTCAAACGAAAGTCAGCGATCTTCCGCCGCAACCCCTCGGCGGTGACCCGTGCCTGATCTAGGTCACAATGCCGCAGCAGGATGCCGAACTCATCCCCACCGATCCTCGCCAGCACGTCCGCCTTGCGAATGCCCGACTTCAACAGCTGACTGATCTGACGTAACAACTGATCACCGGCCGCGTGCCCACAGCTGTCGTTGACCTGCTTGAAGCGGTCCAGATCCATGAAACACACAACATGCGCGACCGAGTTGCCGCCACTGGATGCAATCGCGCGCTGCACCTCGCGTTCGAAGGCATGGCGGTTCCGCAGGCCGGTCAGCGCATCATGCGTCGCCTGATAGGTCATGTGACGAATCAGCTCGCGTTCATGGCTCA
>JALSSX010000163.1 GCA_026984055.1 Sedimenticola sp.
AGGCCCGTCACGAGGCACTGGAAGCGCAAGGCGCCAGCGAGCGCATCCACGACCGGGTTCGATCACAATTAACCAAAGAATCGCTGGCGCTGGTCGATAAGGAACTCGCTCAGCTGCGGCAATCCCACGATAACCTGACGATACGCAGCCGAATCGCCGGCACCTTTGTGTTACCGCCCGGCCAGCCGCTAGAAGGCCGCTGGTTACGAAAAGGCGAACTGATCGGCTATGTGCTATCGCCGCGTGGCTATATCGTGCGCGCGGTGATCCCACAGCAGGATATCGGCCTGTTACACGCACACAGCCGCATTCAGGTGCGCCTGGCGGAACGTCCCGGCGAATCGATAGCCGCCCGCATCGTCACCCGCATACCCGCCGCCGATCGCACACTGCCGAGCGCGGCACTGGGCGCCGCGGCGGGCGGCGAGATTCCGGTACGCAGGGAAAACGGCGGCACGACAGCGGCGGAAGCCCTGTTTCGCGTCGATCTCGGCCTGCCCGAGGGCACGCGCCTGGCCGGTATCGGCGAGCGCGCGCGGATACGTTTCGAACATGGCGCCGAGCCGCTGCCGTGGCAATGGCTGCGCGCCAGCCGCCGCCTGCTGCTGCATCCGCTGGCGCGATGATCTTTCCATCGAGGATGGAAGCAATAAATGGAGGACATGATGAACCACACGACAGGCATGGCGATCGGGTTGGCTCTGCTGGCCAACGCGCCAATCCAGGCCGCCGGCGACGCGCTGCCGGTACTCGACTGCATCGTCCAACCCAGCGAGATCGTCGATATCGGCAGCGGCGCCCCCGGCGTGGTCGCAGCCATACTGCCACGACGTAACGAACGGGTGAGCAGCGGCGCCATCATCGCGCGGCTGGAGTCCGGCATGGAACAGGCCAGTGCCGAGCTCGCCAAGGCGCGCGCCAGTTCGAAGACCGAGATCCGTCTTCGCCAGGCGACCGCCGCCTTCGGCCAGCGCACTCAGGAACGCAACCAGGCGCTGCGCAAGACCGCCGCGGTATCCGCGCACGAACTGGACCAATCCACCACCGAGATGCGCATCGCCTGGATGCAGGTCAAGCAGGCACGCGAGAACCAACATATCGCTGAGCTGGAATACCAACGCACATTGGCCGCGTTGGAGCGACGCGTGATCCACAGCCCGGTGGACGGCGTGGTGATGCAACGCTTCAAATCACTTGGCGAATATGTCGACAACGAACCGCTGATGCGCGTCGCCCGACTTGACCCGCTGCACGTCGAGGTCATCGTGCCGGTCGAGTATCTCGGCCGCATCGACGCCGGCATGCTCGCCGAAGTCACGCTCGCCGCCGGACCGGTCGGCCCATATCAGGCAGTGGTCGAGAGCGTCGACCGCGTCGCCGACGCGGCCAGCGCCACCTACGGCGTGCGTCTCAGCCTACCAAACCCAAACTACCAGATCCCCGCAGGGCTGCGCTGCCATGTCGAATTCCGGCCGGCCCGGCCCGAACGCCCGTTGGCCGGATCCGAAACGCGGCAGGCCGAGCCCGACACGCCTTCCTAGCGACGATGAGCAACACCGCGAAGAAAAGGCCGCTGCTCGAAGCACTGGAGCCACGCCTGCTGTATTCCGCCGATCTGTTCGGCGCGGGACACGACAGCCCGCATGGCGATGATCCGCTGGCGGCCCTGCTGGATACCGCCGACATCGGCGCCGCCCTGCCAGTGGTGGAAGCCAATGGCCAGCCGGCACCGCTGGAACTGGAATACCACACCGGCGCAATCGAAAATGGCATTGCAATCAGCAAGGCCGCGCAAGCCAGATACGACGGGGTACTCGACATCGCCACAGGCTTGGTCGGTCGTTGGACCTTCGACGCCGACGCCAGCGATGCGACCATCCCGGCCTACAACGGGGTATTGAGCGGCAATGCCGCGATAGACAACGTCGCCCCCCCATTCGGCGCGGGTTCGCTGGCGCTGGATGGCAACGGCGACTATGTCGAGTTGTCCGCATCGCGCGCTGACATCGGCGCATTGACCCAGGGTACATTGGCGGCCTGGATACGCACGAGCGACGCCACCAACACCCAGTCGATCCTCGCCATCGCGGACAATCGAGACAACATCAGTTACTCGGCCATCGGCATCTATCAAGGCGGCTTTTTCTTCGATGTCGCCGAGGCCGACACCTATCTCCTGCAAGTCGCTGACAATACCAACATCGCCGATGGCGCTTGGCATCACGTCGCGGTTACCATCGACGCCAGCGGCAATACCTTCTACGTCGATGGCGTCACGACGACGAATCTGACCTACTATGATGGCTCCGCATCAACATCCGCCTTTCTGAGCGATGTTACCCAAGCCACCAGCTTGCAGATCGGCATCGCCGATGGCAAGAACGGCCTGGAATGGGATTTCAACGGCGGTCTCGACGATGTGCGTGTCTACGATCGCGCATTGAGCGCCGCCGACATCGCCACGCTGGCGGACAAGCCGCCAACCGCGCTGGACAATATCGTGCCAATCCACGAGAACGGCGCGCATGTCCTGGCCGCCAGCGACTTCAACTACGCCGACGCCGATGGCGACGCCTTTGCCGGGGTGCGCGTCACCACCGTGGAGAACGCCGGCGCGCTGACCCTGGACGGCGTGGATGTCACCCAGAACCAATTCATCACGCGCGCCGACATCGATGCCGGCCAGCTCGTGTTCACCCCCGCGTCCAACGTCAGCGGCGACGGCTATGCGAGCTTCGGCTTCAAGGTCAACGATGGCCAGGTCGATTCCGAGACCAGCCATTCGATCACCTTCGACGTGAAATCATTGCCGGCGAACACCCTGACCTGGACCCCCGGGGCGAACGGCTACAACGCGGTGCTTGACACCGATAT
>JALSSX010000164.1 GCA_026984055.1 Sedimenticola sp.
TGACGCCCAATCGATCTGCCTCTTTATGACTCATCGTAATCTGCTCCTCTGCCACGGGCCCCTCCTGAAACCAAAAGGGGACATTTTAGAATTGGACAAAGAGGACATTACTGCTTTGGGCTAACATTAACTATCGTGATGTGGCCGGTGACGGCCATTTGCGCTAGAATGCGCTGTTGTTTTTTTACCCGGAGTGACCCATGGCGCGTGTTACCGTTGAAGATTGTCTGAACCACGTTGATAACCGTTTCGATCTCGTTTTGCTGGCCGCACGCCGCGCGCGCCAGATCGCGCGTGGCGTGCAGCCGTTGGTCGACGATGAGAATGATAAGCCGACAGTGATCGCCTTGCGCGAGATCGGCGAGGGGCTGGTGACCAAGCAGAGCATCGAGGAGAAGAATGCGGCGGAGACGGATATCCTTGGCATGGCGCCGGCCGAAACGGATCAGGCGGATTCCCCTTCCCCGGCGGTCTGATCTCACTGACTATGTCACGCCCAGTCAAACGGTGGAATGATCGCTCGCGCGCTGATCTCCGACATTCGACGGGCCGTATCCCTATCTTGTCGCGCCGCTTGACCTTTCCCCGGCGGCGGACAAGAATCGCTACATGGATGTCGCCGATATCAACTTCCCCGTCAAGGCCCGCTATCTGATCAGCGATTTCACCGCTTATCTTGAAGGCTATCTGCCGCCCGACCAGATCGGCGATGTCTATGAGGCCTACCTGTTCGCCGCCGAGGCGCATCAATTTCAGAAACGCCTGACCGGCGAGCCCTATATCTATCATCCAATCGCCGTGGCGCGCATCCTTGCTGGCCTGCACATGGACCACAAATGCCTGATGGCGGCGATCCTGCATGATGTCATCGAGGATACCGAGACGGCGAAGAACACTCTCGCCGAACGCTTTGGCGAGGATGTCGCCGAGCTGGTCGACGGTGTCAGCAAGCTGACCAAGATCGATTTTCAATCCAAGGCCGAGGCGCAGGCGGCCAGCCTGCGCAAGATGTTGTTGGCGATGACGCGCGACGTGCGCGTGATCCTGATCAAGCTGGCCGACCGGCTGCACAACATGCGCACGCTCGGCGTGATGCGACCGGACAAGGCGCGTCGCATCGCGCGTGAAACCCTGGACATCTACGCGCCGATCGCCAACCGTCTGGGGATCAACAGCATCCGTATCGAACTGGAGGATCTGGCCTTTCAGGCGCATTGGCCGTGGCGTTACCAGATCATCTCCGCCGAACTGGCGAAACGTCGCGGCAATCGCCGTGTGGTGGTTGCCGATATCGAGAAGGCCATCTACCAACGGCTGGTGCATGACGGTCTGGATGGCAAGGTGATCGGGCGCGAGAAACACATCTACAGCATCTACAAGAAGATGCGGCGCAAGCATACCGCGTTGTCCGAGGTCGCGGATGTGTATGCCTTTCGCATCATCGTCGAGAATGTCGATACCTGCTACCGGGTGCTGGGCGCGATGCATAGCCTGTACAAGCCGCTTCCAGGCCGCTTCAAAGATTTCATCGCGATCCCGAAGGCAAACGGCTATCAATCTCTGCATACGGTGTTGTTCGGCCCGCATGGCTTGCCGATCGAGGTGCAGATTCGCACCGACGAGATGCACCGCCTGTCCGAATCCGGCATCGCCGCGCACTGGATGTACAAGACGCCGGACATGTACGATACCCCGCAGTCGCCGGGTGCCGATTGGTTGCAGGATGTGCTCGACTTGCAGAAGCAGGCCGGCGATTCCATAGAGTTTCTGGAAAGCGTGAAGGTCGACCTGTACCCCGATGAGGTCTATGTATTCACGCCGCGTGGCAAGATCATCGTGTTGCCGAAGCGCGCCACGGTGCTGGATTTCGCCTATGCGATCCATTCCGATGTCGGTAACCAGTGCGTGATGGCGCGCGTCGACCGCAAGATCGTGCCATTGCGGCAACGTCTGTACAATGGCCAGACGGTCGAGATCGTGACCTCGCCGGACGCCCAGCCGAACCCCGGCTGGCTGGAATTCGTCACCACGGCGCGCGCGCGCGCGAATATCCGCTCCTTTCTGAAGAAGTTGCATGGCCAGGAGGCGATCGACCTGGGCAAGCGGCTGTTGGGCAAGGCGCTTGCGGCCTCCGGCATCACACTGGAAGCGGTAGAGGCGGAGCGCATGCAGGCCCTGCTGGACGAATACCGCCTGGAGGTGGTGGAGCAGTTGTACGAGGATGTCGGCCTGGGTAACCGCCCGGCGGCGCTGGTCGCGAGTCGTCTGGTGGATGAACGTCACGTGGGCAAGTCCGATTCGTCGCAGCAGAGGGCCTCGGAGACCGGCCTGGCGATTCACGGCGCCGAGGGCATGGTGGTGAACTATGCGCGCTGTTGTCGACCAGTGCCTGGAGACAGCATCGCGGCGGTATTCAATCGCGGCAAGGGGCTGGTGGTGCATCAACAGGTATGCCCTAACATCGGGGCGTTCAGCAAGAAAGGTGACGAATGGCTGGATGTCTGTTGGGAACAAGGCATAACGCGGGAATTCTCCGCCGCGTTGCGGGTCGAAGTCGGTAATCAGCGCGGCGTGCTGGCCGTGGTTGCCGCCGAGATCGCCGAGATGGACAGCAATATAGAGAACGTCAGCAACGATGTGCGCGAGGGAGGTGCGTCATCGATAGACTTCGTTCTGACAGTCAAGGACCGGGCGCACCTGCGGCGCATCATGCGGCGCCTCGAATCCCTGCCGAATGTGATGCGTGTCAAGCGTCCCATCGGCTAATGTTTCCCTATCGAGAGTGACAATATCAATGACGAAAACAGTGATAAAAACCGACCAGGCGCCACAGGCGATCGGCACCTATTCGCAGGCGGTGCGTTGCGCTGGCACCATCTATCTGTCAGGCCAGATTCCGCTGCTGCCTGAAACCATGGAGATGGTCGATGGCGATATCGAGATGCAGATACGCCGCGTGTTCGATAATCTGCGCGCGGTGGCCCGCGCGGCGGGCGGTGATTTGAGCGATATTGCAAAATTGAATGTATTCTTGACGGATCTCGGGGATTTCCCCGTGGTTAATTCGGTGATGGCCGAGTATTTCGATGAACCCTATCCCGCGCGCGCCGCGATTGGCGTGGCCGCCTTACCCAAAGATGCCGGTGTCGAGATGGACGCCGTCATGGAGCTTTGAATCGATGAAGGAAATGATGATGAAACAATTTGCAGGCATTCTTGCCCTGACCCTGCTGCTTGGCGGTGCCCTGGTTCATGCGGAGGACGCAGCTGGCGGCAAGGCCGACAACAGCGCGGCCAACGACCCTCGCCACGGTGACTGGAGCGTGCATTGTGTCGAGAAGAAAGACGACAAACCTGGCTGCTTCATGTACCAGAACCTGTTCAACAAGGAGAACAAGCAACTGGTGATGCGTGTCGCCATCGGCTTCCTCGAAAAGAAGAACGAGCCGGTATCGATGATGACCCTGCCCTTGGGTGTAGGTCTGCGCGCCGGCGTGCTGATTCAGGTCGACGATAACAAGAGCGGTCAGGCGCCTTATGAGTATTGTGACAAGGTTGGCTGCCGGGTGACGATGAAACTCGGGAAGGAAGCGGTTGAGACGATGCGCAAGGGCAAGGTGATGAATGTCAGCTTTGCCACCGTGCAGCGCCAGAAGGTCGCCGTGCCGGTGTCTCTGAAGGGCTTCAATGAGGCACTGGACGAGGTACTGAAGAAGAACGGCATCGATAAGTAGCCGATCTGGGCCGGTGGCGTCGCCGGCCCTCTATCAATCCGGCTTTTCTCCTCCGACAACCGTTATCGTGATCTTGCGCCGATGCGCGTGGGTGCGATGCTCCCATAGATAGATCCCCTGCCAGACGCCCAGCAGGCAACGGCCCTTGGCGACAGGTATCGTCAAGTCCATGCCGGTCAGGATGGAACGAATATGCGCCGGCATGTCGTCCGGCCCCTCGTCCGCGTGCGCGTATTGTCTGGTACCATCCGGCGCCATGCGCTGCATAAAATTCTCCATGTCCTGGCGTACCGTCGGGTCGGCATTCTCGCACAGCATCAGCGAGGCGCTGGTGTGTTGCACGAAGACGTGGCACAGGCCAGTGTCCATGCCGCTGTCGGCGACGATGGCGTTCACCTCGCGGCTGATGTTCAGCGTGCCCCTTCCGAGGGTGTCTATCGTCAAAGTATGCTGCTTCATGACATATCCCATGGATAACAAGCGTGAATCATAGCGCTTTTTCCGAACAGCCTGTATCGGTGATGAAGGGCGTTGGCCCAAAGACCCGCGAACGCCTGGAGCGCCTGGGCATCCGCAATGTGCAGGATGTGCTGTTCCACCTGCCGCTGCGCTACCAGGATCGTTCGCGTATCTGGCCAGTCGGCAGCCTGCGTCCGGGCGACCAGGTCAGCATCGAGGTCGAGATCGAGCATGCCGAGGTGCATTTCGGCCGGCGCCGCTCGCTACTGGTGCGGGTCTCGGACGGCAGCGGCGCCTTGATCCTACGCCTGTTTCATTTCAGCGCGGCACAGCAGGCCGGACTCGCCAAGGGGCGCCGCATCCGCTGTTTCGGCGAGGTGCGGCGCGGGCCTGCCAGCCTGGAGATGATCCATCCGGAATATCAACCGGTGGAGCAGTGCGAGGACATTCTGGATGCCACGTTGACGCCGGTCTACCCGACCACAGATGGTCTGCATCAACTCACTTGGCGCAGCCTGACCGATCAAGCATTGGCGTTGCTGGAATCGTCCGCCGACGGCTTGCGGGAGTGGCTGCCGGATGAACTGCTCGTTGAATCCGGCCTGCCGACCCTGACCGAGGCGGTGTGCTTTCTGCATCGTCCGTCGGTCGAGGCATCGCTGGCCCGGCTAGAAGCTGGCCAGCACCCGGCGCAGCGGCGCCTAGCCTTCGAGGAATTACTCGCGCACCAACTCAGCCTGCGCAAGATCCGCCAATTGAAGCAACAACACCGAGCGCCGAGGATGAGCGGTGATGGCGATCTGATGACCCGCCTGATCGCCCTGTTGCCATTCGAGTTGACCGCCGCGCAGCAGCGTGTCATCGCCGAGATAGGCAAGGATATGCGCCGCGCGCGACCGATGCTACGCCTGGTACAGGGCGATGTCGGTAGCGGCAAGACGCTGGTCGCGCTGGCCGCAGGCCTGATCGCCATCGATGCCGGTTACCAGGTCGCCATGATGGCGCCGACCGAATTGCTCGCCCGCCAACATCTGGCGAATCTGGAACGCCTGTTGCGCTCGCTGGATATCGAGACTGACTGGCTGGCCGGGCGCCACAAGGGCAAGCGCCGCGAACGTAAATTGCGCGCGCTGGCCGAAGGCGAGACCCGGTTCGCCATCGGTACCCATGCGCTGTTTCAGGACGACGTTCACTTTCAGCGGCTCGGCCTGGTGATTATCGACGAACAGCATCGCTTCGGTGTCCATCAACGCCTCGCGCTGCGTGAGAAAGGGCGGAAAGGGGCGCTGTCGCCTCATCAACTGACCATGACCGCGACGCCGATTCCACGCACCCTGGCGATGGCCGCCTATGCCGACCTGGACGTATCGGTGATCGATGAATTGCCACCGGGGCGCAAGCCGGTGGTCACCGTCGCGATCGGCGACGATCGCCGCGCCGAGGTCATCGCGCGAGTCAGCTCTGCGGTTGGCGCCGGTCGCCAAGCCTACTGGGTATGCACTCTGATCGAGGAGTCCGAGGCATTACAGTGCCAAGCCGCCGAGGATACCGCCGCGCAACTGGGCGAAGAACTCCCGGGCGCGCGCGTTGGCTTGGTGCATGGGCGCATGAAAGCCGTCGACAAGGAAGTGGTGATGCAGGCCTTCAAGCAGGCCGAGTTGGATCTGTTGGTAGCCACCACGGTCATCGAGGTCGGCGTCGACGTGCCGAACGCCAGCCTGATGATCATCGAGAACCCGGAGCGTCTCGGCTTGGCGCAGCTGCACCAGCTTCGCGGACGTGTCGGGCGGGGATGCGCCGACAGTTATTGCGTGCTGCTCTATCAGCGTCCGCTCGGGCGGCAGGCGCGCGAGCGGCTGAGTACCCTGCGCGAGACCAACGATGGCTTCATCATTGCCGAGAAGGATCTGGAGCTGCGTGGCGCCGGCGAACTGCTGGGTACCCGACAGACCGGCGAGGTGGCTTTTCGCATCGCCGATCTGGAGCGCGACCAAGCGCTACTGCCCCAGGCCCAGGCAATGGCCGACCGGTTGTTGGCGGATCACCCAGCGAGCGTCGAACCTTTGATTCATCGCTGGATCCGGCAGGTAGACGACTATTCGTCGGTATGAATCGTGAAAAGCTTGCCGGATGCTGTTAAACTGCGCCGCGTCATGGTGGCCTCCGTCGGTCCCCTCGCGACGATAAGCCGTGAACCTGGTCAGGCCCGGAAGGGAGCAGCCACAGCGGTGGATTCGGGCGCCGGGGTGTGGCTGGCGGAGGCCGCCACTCCCAACGTCTTTTAGCAGGCCGTTGAAAAATGCCATTTTTCAACGGCCTGTGTGCGGTACAGGGATGTACCGCCATTTTCGATGACTGCAAGTCATTGAAAATGAAGGGATCGGGAAATCGCATTTTCCGGTTCCGTCGTTGAAAAAGGCCATGGAAGGACTTTTTCAACATCCGGCTAGCCCGGATTTCTCACCGGGTCGCGTAGCGAGGCCGCTCAAGATGGTGTGATGGCTGGCGTTCGCAACCAAGGGCCGCGCAGGCGTAGTCGACACTGCGTTGAGCAGCCCGACCGAGTGAACGCCTGTCAGCGCGCCGCATTGGGCGGTTGCAGTCGTGAACGGGTGAGAAATCCGGGCTAGGGAAACCCCGATCCCGCTTTTGTGAAAGTTGCCCTTGGTTGGTTTGCGGTCTCGGTCGATCCGCCGACCTGGCAATTTCCCGACCCAGGCGTATGCTGTACACTGCCCGCCTGTTTCTCTTGATTCCGGTTTTCGATGTCCTATCAGGTATTGGCACGTAAATGGCGGCCGCGTCGCTTCTCCGAACTGGTCGGTCAGGAGCACGTTGTGCGCGCGTTGAGCAACGCGCTGGATCACGACCGCCTGCATCATGCCTATCTGTTCACCGGAACGCGCGGCGTCGGTAAGACCACGCTGGCGCGAATTCTGGCGAAATCACTGAACTGCGAGGCCGGGGTCGGCTCGAATCCTTGTGGTGAATGTTCGGCGTGTCGCGAGGTCGACGAGGGACGTTTCGTCGATCTGATCGAGGTCGATGCCGCATCGCGCACCAAGGTTGATCAGACCCGCGAGCTATTGGATAACGTACCCTATGCGCCGGTGCGCGGACGCTACAAGGTCTACCTGATCGACGAGGTGCATATGTTCTCCGACAGCAGCTTCAATGCGCTGCTGAAGACACTCGAAGAGCCGCCGCCGCATGTCAAATTCCTGCTTGCCACCACCGATCCACGGAAGGTGCCGATCACGGTGCTGTCGCGCTGTTTGCAATTTAATCTGAAGCGGCTGGCTCCGGAGCAGATCGGCGCGCAACTGGACAGGATTCTCAGCGCCGAACATATCGATGCCGATTCAGACGCCACGCGCCTGCTGGCGCTGGCCGCCGATGGCAGCATGCGTGACGCTCTCAGCTTGCTCGACCAGGCAATCGTATACGGCGCCGGCAAGGTTGGCGATGCTGACGTGCGCGCGATGCTAGGCAGCGTCGACCGGAGCAGGGTGCATGGCCTGCTGGAAGCGCTCGCGGACAACGATGTGGATGCCCTGTTGCGGGTTGTCGCTGAGCTTGCCGAGAGCGCGCCAGACTTCTCCGATGTGCTGAAGCAACTGCTGCGCGGCCTGCACCAGATCGCGCTGTTTCAGGCCGTGCCAGAAGCCGCCGGCCTGTCACTGGAAAGCGAGGCACTGAGTCCGCTGGCCGAGCGTATCGATGTCGAGGACGTGCAGTTATATTACCAGATCGGCCTGATCGGCCAGCGCGATCTGCCGCTGGCGCCGGATGCGCGCGCTGGCCTGGAGATGGTGCTGTTGCGCATGCTCGCGTTTCGCCCGAGTGATGGCGACAGCTTGTCCACGCCGGTTGGCAAGCCAGCCCCGCAGGCTGCCTCCCGGCGCGAGTCCGTGTCCGCGCCAGAGCGAACGGCAGCGGTCGAAAGCCCGGCTCCGGTGACTTCGCGTTCCGCTGGATCCCCATCCACGAATCCAGCACCTTCGGGCGTGGCCGAGTCGAGCGCCGGGATCGCCGCCCCGCCTTCTGCCGGCGATAGTGATTGGGCGGGTATCGTCGCCGCTCTGAAGCTTGCGGGCGTCTCGCGCGAGCTGGCGAACAACTGCGTGCTGGGCGAGCGCGACGACGACCGCTTGGTATTGCTGCTCGACCCCAACGGCGCGAGTCTGTCGACACAGGCCACCCGCGAGCGCCTCGGCAAGGCCTTGAACGACTATTTCGGTCGACCGATGCGGGTCGAGATTCGTCATCTGGAAGCGCGGCCAGTCGACATGCCGGCCGCAAGCCTCGCCGATACCCCGGCGCGCCGGCGGGAGCGCGACGACCAAGCGCGACAGCGGGATGCCGAACAGGCGATAATGAACGATCCGTTGGTGCAAGAGGTGCAACAGGCTTTCGATGCCACGCCACTGCCCGGCTCGATTCGGCCGGCGGATAACGATAGCCATAAACAGAGGTAATCGCGAACATGAAAGGTGCACTCGGCGGCCTGATGAAGCAGGCCCAGAAAATGCAGGAAGAGATGCGGAAGACCCAGGAGCGTCTCGCCCAGGAAGAGGTGCTCGGCCAGGCCGGTGGCGGCATGGTGAAGGTGACGATGAACGGCAAGCACGAGGTATTGCGCGTCGAGATCGACGACAGCCTGATGGGTGACGACAAGGAAATGCTGGAGGATTTGATCGCGGCGGCCTGTAACGATGCAGTGAAACGCGTTGCTGACAAGATGCAGGAGAGCATGTCCGGCATGACTGCGGGGCTAAACCTGCCGCCGGGCTTCAAGCTACCCTTCTGAGCCTGCTATCCAGCATCCAATGGCCGACCAGAAGCCACTCTTGCGACAATTGATCGAGGCATTGCGTGTCCTGCCATCGGTGGGGCCGAAATCGGCGCAGCGCATGGCCTACCATCTGTTGGAACGCAACCGCGAGGGCGGTCGTGTGCTCGCCAGCCTGATGTTACGGGCGATGGACGACATTCAGCATTGCGAGCGCTGTCGCGACCTGTGTGAAACCCCGCTGTGCAAGCTGTGCGCGAATCCGCAACGAGACGACAGCCGGCTGTGCATTGTCGAGATGCCCGTCGATTTGCAGATGATCGAACAATCCACCGCCTACCGTGGCCGCTATTTCGTTCTGGGTGGTCGACTGTCGCCACTGGATGGCATCGGCCCGGCCGAGATCGGCCTGGACAAGCTCAAGCGGATACTCGCTGTCGGCGAGGTCGAGGAATTGATCCTCGCCACCAATCCTACCGTCGAAGGCGAGGCCACCGCGCACTACATCAGTGACATGGCCAATGGCTTTGCAATCGAGGTCAGTCGCATCGCCCATGGCGTGCCCCTGGGTGGCGAACTGGAGTTCGTCGACAGCGGCACCCTGGCGCATGCCTTTGCCGACCGCAAGAAGATCACCCCCTGAAGGAGACACACCATGAGCGACTGCCTGTTCTGCAAGATGGTCAGCGGCGACATCAAGCCCGCCATCGTCCACGAAGATGACGATATCCTCGCCTTCCGCGATGTCAATCCGCAGGCCCCGCTGCACGTGCTGGTGATACCCAAGCGGCATATCGCCACGCTCAATGATCTGGATGCCTCGGACGCCGAACTGGTTGGTCGCATGACCCTGGTCGCCCGACAGATCGCCAGGGACAAAGGCATCGCCGAGGACGGCTATCGCACAGTGATGAACTGCAACGCGCATGGTGGCCAGACCGTGTTCCATCTGCATATGCATGTGCTTGGCGGCCGACCGATGGGATGGCCGCCGGGTTGATCACTGCCCTCGGTTGCGAACCCAAGCCTGCAAGGACGTATTCAAGGCGTTCCCGTGGACGAATCACAGGCGACCCGCAGGTGACTTTCACGCTAACAGGATGTTGAAAAAGTCCTTCCATGGACTTTTTCAACGACGGAAGCGGAAAATGCGATTTCCCGGTTCCTTCATTTTCAATGACTTGCAGTCATCGAAAAGGGTGGTACATCCCTGTACCGCACACAGGCCATCGAAAAATGCCATTTTTCAATGGCCTGCTAACCCGGATTTCTTACCCGTTCACGACTGCGACCGCCCAATGCGGCGCGCTGACTGGCGTTCACTTGGTCGCGAACGCCAGCCATCACACCACCTTGAGCGGCTTCGCTACGCGACCCGGTGAGGAATCCGGGCTAATCCAGTGATCGCGACCTTGGCCCACCACGTAAAGCCGCTTGAATTTGAGGGCATCTCGAAAAATCGCGATGCCCGGGTGGGATAGAGATGTCCCACCCTTTTCGATCACGATAAGGGATGGAAAATGTGAACCAAAGAGGAGATCGCCTTGAGGATTCCGGATTTAATGTTGTTTTAAGCTTTATCGGGTAACCTCTCAGGCTTTTTAGAGGTTTTCCATGCTTCGAGTCGTTGCTTCCTTGACTTTGCTGCTGATGTCTTGGCAAGCCGTGGGCGCGGAAGTCTCGCGTCTGGCCAAGATCGAGGATCTGTTGGATTGGGCCGAGAGAAATTTTACCGCATTCTTTCCCTCGCATCAGACGACTGCCCAGTTCGATTCATGGAATTTTCGCTATTATCCAGAAACGGACAACTATGTTGGTGTCAATACCATTGGCGATGCTTACGTACTGGGTCCGGTATTCGGCGGGTTGGCCAGGATCGACACCCTGGAGTCCTTGTTGGGCCAGGCCGGCCTGAATACTGGTATCGCGCCGGGAGGCGGCTACACGGTGCTCGCGGCAAACGACCTGGGCATGCATTGCGCCGATCGGGATTTCCGCATATTCAGCATCCTACCTCCGTACAACGTCGTGCATGCCCAGGTGGTGGAAAAAGGCGCTTTCCCGCGCTTGCTCACGCCGGCGGATGGAATCAGCCTGGAATATCAGGCGGTGGCCTCGAATATCGTCGATTCGCGGGAGGGTTTCCCGCCCATCGCCACGGATTCCATTACCACGAGCAGCCGCAATGGCAGTATTCGGGATACCTACTATAAGAGCAATTTCTGGGATGTCGCCCCGTCTGGAAGCGTGATCGGGTCGCTGGCGTATCGCGCGTTGTATCCGGCTGGCGTGTTGGACAGTTTCGATTTGCCGCCGGACGTGGGATTGCCCGCGCCTGACGTGGCGCAGCTGTATTTGGGTTCGGGACGGCTTGAAGCGGTGCAGTCAGCCATGCCTGGACAGACGGCGAGCGTGGCGAACCCTTATGCCTCCAACGAGGCCAAGCCGTTTCATGCCTACATCGACGCATTTCCGTTCTTCAAGAATTTTCCGTTTGGCTATACGGTGAACAATTTCCGCCGCTTCACCGCGGAAGGTATCCCGGTCTCGGATGTGGATGACTTGGGTCGTGGCAATCCTTATCCGCTCTTGCGTGTCAAAGCCAAGAACAGTCAGGGCCAGGTCATCGGCAGGGTCGATGCGGTGACGCCGGTATCATCGGAGGCGGATTGCCAGGTTTGCCATGCAAGCCAGGCGGTATGTGATCTGGATGCCTTGAATGGCCTTGCTTGTGACGATATCGCCAACGCGAAGTATCCCCAGGTGAATTTTATCGAGGATGCGAGCCGGGTCGTTGGCGCCGATAATGCGCGGAAGGTCGTTAATGCCTCGAAGATCAACATCTTGCGCTTGCATGACTTCAAACATGGTACCCGGCTTGCTCCGGCGAATGACGATGGCACGAACCGCGATGGTTCCACGCCGAATGTTGTGTGCGCCATCTGCCACTATTCTCCGGCTCTCGATCTGGCTCATGTGGGGCCGTCGGACGACAATGGCAGGCAGCAGACCCGGCATGTCAGCATGTCCGCCGCGATGCACGGTTTTCATGGCGCCTTGCCCGCCAAGGATCCCGAGAACTACGGACATCTGTTTCCGATCATGCCGCCACCGGATGTGCGCGATCCGTCCACGGTGGAAGGCTTGCTGTACGACAGTTGCTATAATTGCCATCCGGGCCGAAAGGCCAAATGCCTGAGAGGCGCCATGGGCGGTGCGGGCGTCGTTTGCCAAGACTGCCATGGCCAGATGACGCAGATCGGGAACGATTTCAGTCGGAAATTTCCATTGGTTGCTGGCGAGGCCGATTTTAGCAAACGCGTGCCTTGGGCGTCCGAGCCGAACTGCCAGTCTTGCCATGTCGGTGACGAGCTTCAGGTCGACGGACTGATTCGCTCGGGCCGCCTCCAGAATGCGTTGTTCAATGCGCGAGACCGGCAAGGCAATCCGGATGGCTTGCGCTTGAAGTTGTCCTATCCCTTGAGCGAGCACACTGGCAATGGTGGTGATGATCAGTTGGACTTGTTCGATTTCTCCGCCTCGCGCTTCGCGAGTAATGAGAAGCTCTATCGCTTGAGTGGCGGTGGCAACGCGCAAGGCAAGGGCCATGGGGGCTTGAGTTGTGAAAACTGTCATGGCAGCGCCCATGCGATCTGGCCGAACAAGAACAGCTTCTCCAACGATAATAGAGCCGCGCGGGATATCCAGGGACACGACGGCCTTGTCATGGAATGCGATGCCTGTCACGCGGGGGATCTGGGCGATACCATGAGCGGTCCGCATGGCATGCATCCGGTTGGCGACACCCGTTTTGCGAATGGCGGGCATGAGCGCTTCGCCGAAAGCAATCTGGATTCCTGTCGAACCTGCCACGGCAAGGCTCTTCGCGGCAGCGTGTTGTCTAGGGCGGCCATCGATAGAACGATTTATGGCGGCAGGGTCCGGCTACGCAAGGGCGAACCGATCAGTTGCGCCCTGTGCCATGGTGAATCCTTGAATTTCGACGGAGACGGCGATGGTGATTAATGCGCTGAAAGCACGTTTTTTCAACCGTCGGTCAGCCGCGCGGTCTCGATGCGCCCGCTGCGTCGCTTTCGGGCTTCGGTCGGGTCGTCGGTTTCGGAACTGGTGATGTACAGGGTGCGGCCATCCTCGCCGCCGAGCATGCAGGCGTAGGGGCGGCCAACGCTGTCCACGCGGCGCAATATGCCGCCGCCCGCCGTGACATTCAGCACTTGGTGGATGTTTGGCGCGGCGATCCACAGGCTGCCGTCTCCGGCCAGGCACAATCCATCCGGGCAGGCGCCGTCGAGATCGGCCCAGACGCGGCGCTGGCTGAGTTGGCCATTGGTTTCGATGGCAAGGGCGCTGACACGGGTAGCGAAGGTTTCAGCCACTAGCAGGGTTGTGCCGTCGGGGGTGATTGCCATGCCGTTCGGGAAGACGACATCGCGCGCGGCGATGCGCGGCGGGCCGTCGGGGGGTATCAGAATGATTTCGGCAGGTTCGATGGCTTCGCCGCCGTGCAGGTCGTAGCCGAAGTTACCGACCCAGGCACGGCCTTGCTCGTCGACCAGCATGTCGTTGCAGTGGAAGCTGGCGAGATGGGAGAGATCGGCATGTTCCTTCAGCCGGCCGCCGCGGATGCGGCATACCCGGCGTTGAGTCATCAACACGACCAGCGGCGTGCCGTCCGGCAGCCAGCCGAGACCGCCGGGTAGGTCCGGGATTTCCATGACGGTGCGCAATGTGCCGTCGGGATGCAGGCGCATCACGCGTCGCGCGTGTTGGTCGGTGAACCAGAGTTCGCCCGCGTGCCAGCGTGGCGCCTCGGGAAACATCAGGCCGTCGGCCAGTATCTGAGTGAATAGCGGTTGCTTCAGCGCCATGCCGTCGGTAATTTCCTCGGCAATCGCCATCGGGGATTGATCGACATTGACGACCAATCCGTGGAAACAGGGCTCCAGATCGGCAAACTGGCTGCGCAACAGTTCGGCTGGCATGAAGTGGTTGTTGCGCTGTTCCAGACGTCGCCGAATCAGTTCGTAGTCACCTTGCAGATGGACGAATTTTACGTTGGCATCGTCTGGGCTGAGACGCCGGCGATAGACTTGCTTCAGCGCCGAGCACGCGAGCACGGCGGATTGGCCAGCGGCGATGCGCTGCCGCAGTTCTGCTTTCAGGCTGTCCAGCCACGGCCAGCGATCGTCGTCGTTCAATGGCGTGCCACTGGCCATCTTGGCGATATTCTCCGGCGGATGGAAATCGTCGGCATCCAGAAACGGCCAGCCGAGGCGCTGGCTCAACAGCTTGCCGATGGTGCTCTTGCCGGTGCCGGAAACGCCGATCAGGACGATGATCATCGAGCGGCCCCCGTGCCACGCACCGGAATATCGCGCTGGTATTGGCGCATCACCAGGTTGGCGAGCAGGCCGGTCCAGCCGGTTTGATGGGCGGCTCCCAGTCCTTTGCCGGTTTCGGCATGAAAGTATTCGTAGAAGTTGTATAACGGCCGCGCAGGGTCTCCGGCTGGCATGTCGCCGCGCATCGCGGGAATGTTACCAGCGTCGTCGCGTCGATAGAGACCGACCAGCTTGTCGGCAATCATGGTCGCGATCTGGCGCATGTTCAGCGCTTGGCCGTCGAGTTGCGGCACCGGCGCGGTGAAGCCGTCGCCGAGAAACCGGTGATATTTCTCCAACGCCTGGATCAGTGCATAGTTGGTCGGCATCCAGATTGGCCCGCGCCAGTTGGAGTTGCCACCGAACAGCCCGGAGTTGGACTCTCCCGGCACGTATTCGATATGCGCCTCGCCGAGGCCGGGGATATAGCCGAGATCGCGATGACGCTGGTGGATCTTGCTGACGCTGCGGATGCCATGGGGCGAGAAGAATTCCTCGTCGTCCAGCAAGCGTTCGAGGATGCGTGGCAGTTGCGAGTGATCGACCAGCGCGAGCAGGTGTTCGCCGCGATCGTTCTCCCATTCTGGACAGGCGCAGATATAGTTGCCGCGAAACAGGCCGCCCTTGTGTTCGCGCAGCAAGGCGCGGAAGCGCGGCGCTGATTTCAGCAGCCGTTGGTCGATGACCTCGCAGGCGAACAGCGGGATCAGCCCGACCCAGGAATAGACATCGATGCGATGCGTGTCACCCTGAGGCGTGATCAGCAGATCCTTGAAGAAACCGGCGTCAAAGTCCCACAGTGAAACACCGCTATCGTCACTGCCGGCAATGGTGTTGGCGATGGCGAGAAACTGTTGGTAGCACTGGATGGCAATGTCCTCGTATTCTGGCTGGCGGCGGTTGATCTCCAGCGCCATCACGGTCATGTTGGCCGAGAACATCGCCATCCAGCCGGTGGCATCCGCCTGTTTCAGGGTATAGCCTGCCGGCAGATCGCGCGAGCGGTCGTATACCGAGATATTGTCCAGCCCGAGGAAGCCGCCCTCGAACAGATTGTTGCCAGCGTGGTCCTTGCGGTTGATCCACCACGAGAAGTTCAGCAGCAGCTTGTGGAACACGCGTTGCAGATAGCCGATGTCGCCCTCGCTGCGTTGCATCTGTTCGGCGCGAAACACCTTCAGCGCGCCCCAGGCATGCACGGGTGGATTGGTGTCGCCGAAGGCCCATTCATAGGCCGGGATCTGGCCGTTCGGGTGCAGATAACGCTCGTTCACCATTAGCTCGATCTGTGCCTTGGCGAAATCCAGGTCGATATGTGCCAGGGTGGCGGCCTGAAAGGCGAGATCCCATGCGGCGAACCAGGGATACTCCCAGCAGTCTGGCATCGAGATGATGTCGTTGGCCTTCAGGTGCTTCCATTGTGCGTTACGCCCGTGGCGGCGCGTCGCCGGTGGTGGGATCTGGTCGCCTTGCAGCCAGCGCTCCACATCGAAATGGAAGAACTGTTTGCTCCATAGCATGCCGGCGAACGCCTGGCGCATGATCGACCTGTCCTCGTCGGAGGCATTCGGCAGCAGTTTCGCGTATATCCGGTCGGCCTCGTCTCGACGTTGCTGGAACAAGGTATCGTTGTCGTTGAATGGGTTGACCAGCTTGTGCTCGCTCAATACCAGTTCGATACGTCGTGTCTCGCCGGCGTTGGCGGTGAGCCGATAGACGGCGGCGAACTTGCTGCCGCGATGCGCCGGGTTTACCGCCTGTCGCTCGCCGTCGATCAGATAGCGATGGAAAGCGTCCTTGACCCATGGCGACGGGTTGGGCGTGTTCCACAGGCGCTCGGCGTTGGATTCGTTCTCGGTGAACAGCAGTTCGGCGTCGCCCCGGCCATGCAGATGCATCGGTTGCAGGCTGTGATGGTGACTGGTGACACGCCATTCGCCGTCCGGGATGTCGGTGTCCGGCGTGATTTCCGCGCGCTCGACTGGCTCGCCCCAGGACCAGTCATTGCGGAACCATAGCTGCGGCAGCAGCCACAAGTCGGCCGAGTGGTCGCCGCGATTGGTGGCGCTGATGCGCAGGTGGATCTCGCCAGCGGACCGTTTTGCGTATTCCATGCGCACTTCCCAGAAGCGTTGTTGCCGGAATACTCCGGTGTCTATCAGGTTGTAGGCGGGTTCGACGCGTGAGCGGCGGCGGTTTTCGGCGACCAGTTCGGCGTAGGGAAAAGCCGCCTGCGGATAGTGGTAGCGGTAGTCCAGGTAGCTGTGGTGCGGCGTCGCGTCGGCATAAAAATAGACTTCTTTGACGTCTTCGCCATGGTTACCCTGGTTACCGGTGAGGCCAAAGGCGCGTTCCTTCAGGATGGGGTCGCGACCATTCCATAGCGCCAGCGCCAGGCACAGGCGTTGTTCTATATCGCTCAGGCCGCCGAGGCCGTCCTCGTTCCAGCGGTAGGCACGTGACCGGGCATGATCGTGCGGGAAATATTCCCAGGCGGTGCCGCCTTCGCTGTAATCCTCGCGCACTGTGCCCCAGGCGCGTTCGGCCAGGTAGGGCCCCCAGTATTGCCAGTCGGCATGTGTTTGTTCGTCGTTGTTCGGGCGAGTGTCGTTCATGGAGGTTCCAACGGCTGGATGGCGTGGGTTCGATCGGGTTGAAGGGGTGATTATAGTCGCGGTCGCTCGAATGTCGGAATGATGGTATGCATGCCGAAGTCCCTGGCGGTGTTGCGCGCGGTTACGGGGCATGATCATGTCGGATGGTCCGCCAGGCTTCGAGCACCGTCGCGACGGACCATGCCTGCATCGGCGCGCCGCATGGCGCATGCGGCGCGTCGCCATCGAATATCTCGCTGATACTGCCCAGGCCGGCGTCGAACAGATGGTCGCGCATTGCTTCGAGCAGGGCGAGGGCGGAGGCTTTGTCGCCATGCAGGCGCCAGTGAGCGATCGCGTAGTGACCGAGCAACCAGCCCCATACCGGGCCATTGTGATAGGCACCGTCGCGCTCGGCGATATTGCCCTGATAACGACCGCGATAGGCCGAATCCCGGGGCGACAGGGAGCGGAGGCCGTAAGAGGTCAACAGATGTTCACGCAGTTCTCGCAGCACACGCTTGGCGGTTTTGTCGTCGAGCAGCGGATACGGCAGGCTCAGCGCGAACAGTTGATTCGGGCGGATGCTGGCATCGTTGCCATCGGGGGCGTCGAGTACATCGTACAGGCCGCCAGCGGAACGCCGGTAGCGGGCAAAGCCGAGGCGCGCGCGTTCGGCCAGATTGGCGTAGGCGCCGCCATCCTGTCCGAGGCGTTCGCTGAACAGGTGCATCGCGCGCAGGGCGTTGAACCATAGGGCATTGATCTCCACCGGCTTGCCGCTACGCGGGGTTACGGCGCGTCCGTTTACGCGCGCGTCCATCCAGGTGAGTTGGGTGTCGGCATCGCCGATGTGCAGCAGGCCGTGGTGCTCGTCGAGGTGGATTCGGTATCGCGTGCCGCGACGATAGGCCTCGACAATGGCTTCGAGCACCGGGAAGACCTGGCGCAGATGCTTGCATTTCCCGCCGGCCCGCAGCCAGGCATGCCACGCGAGAATGAACCACAGCGAGGCATCGACGCTGTTGTATTCGGGCCGGATTTCCTCGCCGCCTGTTTCGGGGAAGCGGTTTGGGATCATGCCTTGGTCGACATAGCCGGCCCAGGATACGAGGATTTTTCGCGCCAACCGCCGATTCCCGGTGGCGAGTGTCAGGCCGGGCAGCGCGATCATGGTGTCGCGACCCCAGTCGCCGAACCACGGGTAGCCGGCGATGATCGATGTGTCGCGCGAGTGGTTCTTTCGCCGTCGGTCGAACAGAAACCGCCCGGCATTGGCGATTAGTGCGTCTATCCATGCCGGCGCGGGGCCATCCGCCGTGGCGGGCGATATGGATGCGTGGGATCGCTCGCGCTTCAGCGCTGCCGTTGGATCGGTCTCGGGGAGGGCGCTCAGGCCGGCGCGCAGGCCGTGCCAGTCGTTATCGTCCAGCGTCAGATGGGCGTGGCCGATCGCGAGATGGTTGTCCCAATCCGCCAGGCCACGCCCGCGTTCGACCGGCAACAGGAAATTCTCCACCCAGGTGTATTCGGTTTCCAGCTCGCCGCTGTCGAACTGAAGATGCAGCCGGGTCGATTCATCGTAGTCGACGCGTATCGTTCGTTCGTCCCGTGTGCGAACCTCGGGCGTGATCGAGCCGCTGGCGGTTTGCCCATGGTGATCGCGTTGATCGATCAGCAGACGGAGGTCGAGCCGGAGCGGACGGGCATCCTGGCCGCCGAGTCGCCGAAAGATCAGCCATGTCGCGTGCTCGCCTTGTTCCATGAAGATGCGTTGTTCGATGCGCGCGCCGGCGATCGCATACACCCACACCGGCAGCAGGCCATCCAGGCGGAAGGATTCGATATGCACATGCCCGCGCGGCTGGATGTCGCCGGACTGCCAATGGTTGCAGCCCAGCGGGTAGGCCCGGCCATCGACGCTGAGCGTCGCCTCGGCCTTCGCCAGCAACAGTTGGCGATCCAGCGCGCCACGCGGGGAGGCGATCAACAGACCGTGATAGCGTCGCGTCAGCGAGCCGGCGATGGTGCCGGCGGCATAGCCGCCCAGGCCGTTCGACAGCCACCACTCGCGGCGTTCGGCCTGTGCCAGATCGCCACAGATCGCCCGACCGAAGCGGATCAACCGCCTTCCCGGAATCCGGGGTACAGCGTCATGCCGCCGTCCACGAACAGGCTGGTGCCGGTGACATAGTCGGAATCGTCGGACGCCAGCCAGACCGCCGCCTTGGCGATATCCTCTGGCGCGCCGACACGGTGATAGGGGATCAGCTTCAGCAATTCCGTCTTGGCCTCCGGCGTGTCCCAGGCGTCGGTGTTGATCGGCGTCGCGATCGCACCCGGCGAGATACTGTTCACGCGGATCTTCTTCTCCGCCATCTCCTGAGCGATGCTCTGCATCATCAGATTCACGCCGCCTTTTGATGCCGCATAGTTCACGTGCCCGGCCCAGGGAATCACCTCATGCACCGATGACATGCAGATGATCTTGCCGGCCGAGCAGGACAATTCCGGCATGACCCCACGCCGGACGAATTCGCGCGCCGCCTCGCGGGCGCACAGGAACTGGCCCGTCAGGTTCACATCGATGACGAACTGCCATTCCTTTAAGGTCATTTCGGTGAAATCGGCATCGCGTTGCACGCCGGCGTTGGCGACCAGGATATCGATGCTGCCCCAGGTCTCGATCATCTCGGCGAACATCGCCTGTACCTGATCCTCCTTGCTGACATCGGCGCGTATCGCCATGGCATCGCTGCCGCTCGCCTTGATTTCATCGACCACTGCGTTGGCGCGTTCCTCGCTGCTGATATAGTTCACCACCACCTTTGCACCAGCCTTGCCGAGCGCGATGGCGACTCCCTTGCCGATACCGGAATTCGCGCCGGTGACCAGCGCGCGTTGACCTCTCAGAACGTCTTTCGACATGTTGTCTCTCCTGTTTACCGATGATTCTGGACCCGGTGGACGATGGATCTCTTTCCATGTCTTCCTCAAGGCGGTGTGTCATATATCGCCATGGCCAGCCAAGCGTTGGGATGATTACGGGTTCCTTTCGCCCTTGGCGGTGTCGCTCCGTCGCTGCGCTGGAGCGGTTCCACGGTCTCCGCCTTTCAGGCGGTCATCCGATTCCTATTCTACCCTTAAACACACCATGCACCAGCCCGCGAGTTTCGCTGAATGCCACTGTACATGGCTTAGTAAGACGCGAATGGCTGAATACTTACTTGCTCGCCCGCCTCTACGCCGGCGTTGTCTTCCGGTAAGAGAATGAAGCAGTTGCCACGGCTCATCGAAGTGAGGATGCCCGAGCCTTGCTGGCCGGTGGTGGCGACCGAGGCTTCGCCGTTGTCGTCGATGTGGAAGATGCCGCGCGGGAATTCATAGCGACCGGGGCGCTTGCGAATCGCTTGGGTGCTGCGCGCGAGCAGGGTCAGTGGTGCTTCTGTTCGGCCGCTGGCCAGATAGCGCAAGGCGGGCTGGACGAATTGATAAAAGGTCACCATCACCGCAACTGGGTTGCCGGGCAGGCCGAAGAAGGCGGTGTCGCCGATGTGGCCGAAGCTGAGTGGTCGGCCGGGTTTCATCAGGATTTTCCAGAAGTTCATCGTGCCGAGTGCTTCGAGGGTCTCGCGGGTGAAGTCGGCCTCGCCGACCGACACGCCGCCGGAGGTGACGATGACATCGGCTATCGCGGCGGCGCTGCTGAATGCCTCGCGCAACCGGGAGGGATCGTCGCGGATCACGCCCAGATCCAGAAGCTCGACATCCAGTTGCTTTAGCATGCCATATAGGCTGTAGCGGTTGCTGTCGAAGACATCGCCTTCGTTCAGTGTCTCACCCAGCGAGCGTAATTCGTCGCCAGTGGAGAAGAAGGCGACGCGCGGCCGGCGGAACACGCCGACCTCGGCGATGCCCAGCGAGGCGAGGATGCCGATATCGGCCGGCGTCAGGCGTCGTCCACGCTCCAGCACGGCCGCGCCTCGCGCGATATCCTCGCCAGCCAGGCGCACGTTCTCGCCATGCCGATGCCGGCCGACGATCTCCACGGTCGTGGCGTCGATGACGCGCGCCTGCTCCTGCATGATCACGGTATCCGCGCCCGCGGGCATCGGCGCGCCAGTCATAATACGGATGCATTCGCCCGGCCGGCATTCACCGTCGAACCGCTGGCCGGCATGCAGGTTACCGATCAGGCGCAGGTGGGGGCGTTCGTTCTCGTCCAGATCGGTGCCGCGCACCGCGTAGCCGTCCATTGCGGAGTTGTCGTGGCCGGGGACATTCGCTGGCGACAGGATGTCCGCCGCCAATACGCGGTTCAGCGCGTCGCGCAAGGCGTGTTTCTCGATGCCTCGCACTGGATGCAGGTGTTCCAGGATGTCGTTGCGCGCGGCATCCACGCGGCGCGCTCCGGGTTCGTGGTCGTCGGCGCAACTGGGTTGCTTGAATCTGTCGCTTGGCTTCATCATGTTGCTATCCTGATCAGGTGCTGAGTCTGTCGCGGTCTTCCGGTCGGTTGATGTTGGCGAAGGCATCGGGGTGGTCGGAGAAATCGGCCAAAGTGTACCCATGCCGGGCCTGCCAGCTGTCGACCTTGCGCTGGCCGCTGTCGAGATAGGTCTTCAGGTCGTCCAGCAGCGCGGTCGGCAACAGCGCATGCACGGGCTGCGGGCGTTCACCATCGCGCGCCACGGCGATGGGTTTGTCGCTTCGCGCCAGTGCCGCGGTCAGCCGGGCGACATAGTCGCTCGGCAGATGAGGTCCGTCGCACGGCAGGGTGACGATGAGCTGGCTGTCGGCGCTGGCCATGCAGGCGGCGATGCCGGCCAGCGGACCCTGGAAGCCGTCCAGCTGATCGGGTACCAGCGGGTGGCCGTAACGCCGATAGGCATCGAGGTTGCGGTTGGCGTTGATCAGCACGGCGTCGACTTGCGGTTCGACGGTTTGCAGGATGTGTTCGATCAGCGGTCGGCCGTGCCATGTCAGCAGACCCTTGTCGATGCCCCCCATGCGGCGTCCCTGGCCGCCAGCGAGGATGCAGGCGGTGATGCGCGATGGTTGGTTGTTGCCGCCGGCGGTCATGAGCGCACCACGGTGATGCGTTGCGCCGATGGCCTGGCCGGGCCGATACGGCCGTCGCCAAGATGAAGACGTACGTCGAACAGATCGTCGAAATGGTGTTGGTCGTGGCTACTGATGAGCAGTGCGTAGCCTTCTTCCTTCAGCGAACGTAGCAGCGCCAGCGTGGTGATGCGGGCCTCGATGTCCATGTTCGCGGTCGGTTCGTCCAGTAACATCGCGGCGGGCCGGCGCAGCCAGGCGCGGGCCAGCGCCAGCCGCTGGCGCTCGCCGCCGGAGAGGCTGCGTGCCGGTGCGTTGGCCATTGCCTCCAGCCCGCCCCAGTGCAAGGCGGCGGCGATCAGCGTCTTCTTGTCCCTGCCGCGGCGCAATGCATAGCCGAGGTTGTAGCGCACGTTGCCGTCGAACATGTATGGCTGCTGATGCAAATAGAGGATATGTTGTTGCAGGTAATGGCTACAGCGTCGCCAGGGCAGCGGGCCGCCACCGAAATCGACCTCGCCGCGATCGGGTTTCTCCATGCCGGCCATGATGCGCAGCAATGTGGATTTGCCGCTGCCGTTGCGGCCGCTGAGCAGCACGCAACACCCGGCGCTGAGGTCGATGTTGGCGGCCTTCAGCACGCGGCGCTCGCCGAAGGCTTTTCCGATGCCGGTGAAGCGGAACTGGGCCTGTGTCATTGGCCACTCATGCGACGTTGTTGCAGATGCTGCAACAGCGCGGTGACGGAGAAGGTCAGGGTCAGCAACACGATGCCGAGCGCGATGCCCTGAGCGAATTCGCCACGGCTGGTTTCCAACGCGATCGCGGTCGGGATGTTGCGCGTGTAATGCAGGATATTGCCGCCGAGCATCATCGACGAACCGACCTCGGCGATGATTCTGCCAAAAGCGGCGAACAGAGCGGCGAACAGGCCGAAGCGGATCTCGCGCATCAGGGTGAACAGCGCGCGCGTCGGTCCGGCGCCGAGCGTGCGCGCGGTTTCCCAGGCGCGCCTGTCCAACGCCTGAAAGGCGGAATGGCTCATCGCCACCAGGATCGGGAAGCACAGCGCGATCTGGCCGATGACCATCGCGGTCTGGGTGAACAACAGCTTCCAGTCACCCAGCGGTCCTTGCCGCGACAAGAGCAGGTAGAAGGTCAGCCCGACGACCACCGCTGGCACCGATAGCAGGCTGCTGAACAGTGTCACCAGCAGCTTGCGTCCGGGGAACTCGAAATGTGCCAGCGCGAAGGCTGTCAGGATCGCGAACGGCGTGGCGACGAGCATCGCGGTGAGCGATACGCGGAACGAGATAGCGATGATCCCCCACAATTCCGGGTTGCCATCGAGTAACAACCGCGTCGCGTTCGCGATGGTTTCAGTCAGCGGCTGCATCTTGGCTCGTCGCGGTTTTGGCGTTCGGTGTGAACAGGCGCAGGCCATCGACGCGAAAACGGTCGATCGCCTGTTGGCCGGTCGGCGAGGTCAGCCAATCGACCAGTGCCATCGCGCCGGCATGATTGCTGTCAGGAAAACGGCGCGGGTTCACTGGGATGATGCCATAGGGGTTGCGTAGCCCGGCATCGCCCTCGAATACCAGCGCCAGTGGCAGTTTGCCGTGATAGGCCAACCAAGTGCCGCGATCGGTCAGGATGTAGGCGTCCAACTCGCCGGCGATCTGCAACGCTTTGCCCATGCCCTGGCCGACCTCGCGATACCAGTCTCCGGTCGGCGCGATGCCCGCGGCCCGCCACAATGCCAGTTCCTTCTTGTGCGTGCCGGAATCGTCGCCGCGCGAGACGAACGGCGCGCGCACCGAGGCGATACGTCGCAACGCCTCGCCGATGGCGCCGGCCTGCCTCACGCGGGCCGGATCGTCGTTTGGCCCGACCAGGACGAAATCGTTATACATTACCGCATGGCGTTGCTCGCCGGCGCCGCTGGCGACGAAGCGCTCCTCGGCGGCGCGCGCATGCACCAGCACCACATCCACGTCGCCAGCCTCGCCCATGCGCAACGCCTTGCCGGTGCCGACCGCGATGACATGTACCTTGTAACCGGTCGCTTTTTCGAAGCGAGGCAGCAGATCTCGCAGCAGGCCGGAGTTGTCGGTGCTGGTGGTAGTGGCCAGGCGCACGATGGCGTCGTCGGCGATCGCTCGCCAGGACAGGAAAGCGAGGGCGGCGAGCAGCAAGGCGGGCAGGCGTCGCATCGGGCTGGGCATCTCCGTGAGTGTATCCGCTGGCTATTCTATGCCGACGGGAGCGGAGTGTAAAAACAGGAAGGCGGATCGGTATCGGCATGCCGGAATGGACAATCTCCCTTTGCCGGCTATGCTTATGACTTGGAACATCAACCCATCAGAATCCACGGGAGTGCGTATGCAAAAGTCGCTATCGATCGATCCGCAAAAATGCACCGGCTGTCTGCAATGCGAGATGGCCTGTTCCTTCGAGCACGAAGGCATGTTCAATCCATCCCGCTCGCGCATCCGCGTGTTCACCTTCCACCAGGAGGGCGAGTTTGTACCCTATACTTGCACGCAGTGCGCCGATGCCTGGTGTCTGCAAGCCTGTCCGGTGGATGCCATCATCGACAACCGGGAGCTTGGGGCGAAGGCGGTCGTCGAGGATCGCTGTGTCGGCTGCAAGGTCTGCACCATTGCCTGCCCATTCGGCACCATCAATTACCAGCAGGCGACTGGTAAGGTCGCGAAATGCGATTTGTGTGGAGGCGATCCGGAATGCGTGAAGGCCTGCCCGACCGCGGCGATCCTCTACCTGGACGCGGATCAGTCCGGCTATGACAAGATGCGCCAGTGGGCGGCACGTTCCGTTACCGCCGCGCAAGCGACAGCCTGAGGAGAACCAACCATGGCTTGGACTGGAAACATACTGCGGGTGAACCTGAGCGACGGCAGCATCGCTTCCGAGGCGCTGAATCGTGACTGGGCAGATCAATACCTCGGTCAGCGTGGCCTCGGTAGCAAGTACCTGATCGAGGAGATCGATCCAAATTGTGACGCGCTGGGCGCGGACAACAAGATGATCATGGCCACCGGTCCGCTGACCGGCACCATGGCTTCGACCGGCGGTCGCTATTCGGTGATCACCAAGAGTCCGTTGACCGGCTGCATCGCCTGCTCCAACTCGGGTGGCTTCATGGGCAATGAGTTGAAGAACGCCGGCTGGGACATGGTCGTCATCGAGGGCAGCTCGCCGGAACCCGTGTATCTGTATATCGAGAACGACACCGCCGAGCTGCTACCCGCCGATGAGATCTGGGGCGCCAGCGTCTGGCATGCCGGCGAATGGCTGCACAAGCGCCACCAGGATCCACTGTTGCGTGTCTCGGCGGTGGGTCGTTCGGCGGAACAGGGCTGTCTGTATTCGGCGATCATCAATGACCTGCACCGTGCCGCCGGGCGTTCCGGCGTCGGCACCGTGATGGCGTCGAAGAATCTGAAGGCGGTCGCGGTGCGTGGCACCCTGGGCGTTGCTAATCTGAAGGATCCGAAACGCTTCATGCAAGCGGTGAACGATGCGAAAAAGGTGCTCGCCGAGAATGCCGTCACCGGTCAGGGACTGCCAACCTATGGTACTCAGGTGTTGATGAACGTGATCAACGAACTCGGCGCCCTGCCGACGCGCAATACCCGCGATGTACAGTTCGATGGCGCCCACGATATCTCTGGCGAGGCGATGCACGCGCCGCGCGCCAGCGATGGCAGGCCGAATCTGACGCGCAATGCCGGCTGTTTTGGCTGCACCATTGCTTGCGGGCGCATCTCGACCATCGACAAAGGGCATTTCAGCGTTGCTCACAAGCCCGGGTACTGGGGCAGTTCCGGTGGACTCGAATACGAGGCCGCCTGGGCGCTGGGCGCGGACACCGGCGTCGACGACCTGGACGCCTTGACCTACGCGAACTTCATCTGCAACGAGGACGGCGTGGACCCGATCAGCCTCGGCGCGACCATCGCGGCAGCAATGGAATTGACCGATATGGGCGTAATGACGGCGGAACAGACCGGTGGCATCGAATTCCGCTTCGGTTCCGCCGAGGCGTTGGTGAAGGGCGCCGAATGGGTTGCGCGAGGCGAGGGCTTCGGGCGTGAACTGGCGATGGGCTCGAAGCGTCTATGCGAGAAATACGGCCATCCCGAACTGTCGATGACGGTCAAGAGCCAGGAATTCCCGGCCTACGATCCACGCGGCATCCAGGGTATGGGGTTGACTTACGCGACCTCGAATCGCGGCGCCTGCCATCTGCGCGGCTATACAGTTGCTTCGGAGGTGCTCGGCATACCGGAGAAGACCGATCCACTGACCACCGACGGTAAGCCGGCATTGGTGAAGGCGTTTCAGGATGCCACCGCGGCGGTCGATTCCGCCGGGTTGTGTGTGTTCACCACCTTTGCCTGGACGTTGGAGGACATCGCGCCGCAGATCGATGCCGCCTGCGAGGGTGACTGGAGTGTCGACAAGTTGTTGACCGTCGGCGAGCGCATCTGGAATCTGGAGCGTGACTTCAATTTGCGCGCCGGCATTGGCGGTGATCAGGATACCCTGCCGCAACGTCTGCTGAAGGAAGCGGCGAAAACCGGCCCAGCCAAGGGGCTGGTCAATGGTCTCGGCGAGATGCTGCCGGAATACTATGCGCTGCGGGGCTGGAGCGCCGATGGCGTACCCAGCGAGGCGACCCTGGCACGCCTCGGCTTGAATTGACAGGAAGCGTCGACGCGAGAGTCAGCACCGTCGCGTGGAAATTCGGTTTGCTGATGGCCTCGCGCGCGCCAGTCATCGTCAATGCGGTGGATTTTGGTCTGGTCGAAGGTATCAAGAAATTGCGCGAGATCCCCAAAAACGGCTGCCGGATTAACAGGTCGTTGAAAAAGCCCTTCCATGGACTTTTGCAACGACGGAACCGGAAAATGCGATTTCCTGGTTCCTTCATTTTCAATGACTTGCCGTCATCGAAAATGGCGGTACCTCCCTGTACCGCACATAAGCCATTGAAAAATGCCATTTTTCAACGGCCTGTTAATAACTGAGGAGACAGCCATGCGACATATCGTCATTGGCGCCGGTCCGGCTGGTGTCACGGCTTGCGAAACCCTGCGCAAGTTCGACCCGGGGGCGGACATCATCCTGCTCGCCGGTGAGGCCGAACCACCGTACTCCCGCATGGCGATTCCGTATCTGCTGGCGCAGCGCATCGGCGAGCGCGGCACCCATCTGCGTCATGCGGCCGATCATTTTCGTTCATTGGGCATCGATGTGCGCCATGGCTGGGTGGCGCGTGTCGATGCCGGGGCCGGCCGTCTGCATCTGCGCGATGGCAGTGAGCTGGACTACGATCGACTGCTGATCGCCAGTGGCGCTTCGCCGTCGATGCCACCGGTACCCGGTATCGAGCTGCCTGGCGTGCTGCCATGCTGGACGCTGGAGAATGCCCGCGCCATCGCGCGGCGCCTGGAAGCTGGAACGCCGGTGATATTGATGGGCGCGGGTTTTATCGCTTGCATCATCCTCGAAGCCCTGATGATGCGTGGCGCGCGCGTGACCATCGTCGAGCGCGAGGAGCGCATGGTGCCACGCATGATGAACCCGGTCGCCTCGGCGATGCTGAAACGCTGGGTCGAAGCCAAAGGCGCGCGCGTGCTGACCGGGCATGCGGTGAACATGGTTGAACAGAGCGACGAAGGGCTACGCGCCTGTCTGGACAGCGGCGAGTCGCTGGATGCGCGTCTGGTCATCTCGGCGATCGGGGTGGCGCCGAATACCGACTTTCTGCAAGGTTCCGGCGTGGCGGTCGACCAGGGTGTCATCGTCGATCGCTATCTGCGTTCTAATGTGGCGAACGTCTTTGCCGCCGGTGATGTCGCCCAGGGCCGCGATTTCTCCACCCAGGATTTCCAGGTGCAGGCCATCCAGCCGACCGCCGTCGAACACGGCCGCATCGCCGCGGCCAACATGACGTGTGACGGCGCATTGCGCCATGACGGCAGCTTGAACATGAATGTGCTCGACACTCTGGGACTCATCTCGACATCGTTCGGCGATTGGCAAGGACGGGAAGGCGGCGAGCAGGTAGAGTTGATCGACGAGTCCGGCTGGCGCTATCTGAATCTACAATTCAGTGGCGACTGACTCATCGGCGCCAGCAGTCTTGGCCATGCGGAGCATATCGGCATATTGCGCGGGCTGATTCAGGGGCAGGTGTCGCTCGGTGCTTGGAAGCCGCGTCTGCTGCGCGATCCGACTCGCCTGATGGAGGCCTGGCTGGCGCGATCGCTGGCCCGCGCGGTGGGCTGATGGAGATCGAGCTGAAGCTGTTCGCGACCCTTGGCCGTCACCTGCCGGCCACGGCGAAACGTAACGCCGTGCGTATCGAAATCCCTGCCGAGAGTACCGCTTACGACGTTATCGACGCCCATGGCATCGATCGCGACGAGGCTTTCATGGTTGTGCGCAATGGTGTCTTCATGCCGCCGCAACAACGCGCCAGCGAGGCGTTGTGCGAAGGCGATGTATTGGTGATATGGCCGCCGGTGGCCGGCGGCTGATGCAACGCGAATTCGGCCTGACGCGCATCGAGTTTCTGCGCAGCCTGCGTCATCTGACTGGCGCGGATGGCTGGCGGGAGCGGGATGGCGGCTTCTTGCTTCAGTTGCCGTTTGGACAGGTCGAGATCCACCTTGGCGACGCTGGATGTCGGCGCATTGGCGCGCTATCGTTGCCGGTGCTGCCGGTCGAATTCCGTTTCAGCGGCGTTGACGACGAGCAGCGCGCCGCGTTTCTACGGCGTTTCGAACGCGCCTTCCAGCGTGGCGGTGGTTGATATGATCCCGATGAATGACGAAACCCTGCTGCGCTATAGTCGCCAGATCATGCTGCCGCGGATCGATGTGGCGGGCCAGCAGCGCCTGTTCGATTCAAGCGTGCTGATCATCGGTGTCGGCGGACTGGGATCGCCGGTGGCTTTGTATCTCACGGGCTGTGGCGTTGGTGAGATTCATCTGGCCGATCCCGATCGGGTCGACAGCAGTAACCTGCCGCGTCAGATCGCGCATGTCGCCAGCGCGATCGGCAAACCGAAGGTGGCATCGGCCCGCCGGCGCATGCTGGCACTGAATCCGGAGGTGGTGGTGCATGCGCGCGCCGAGACGTTACAGGGCGAGGTGTTGGATGAGGCTGTTGCCGGTGTCGATCTGGTGCTGGATTGTGCCGACAGCCTGGAGGCGCGCAAGGCCATCAATCGTGCCTGTCGCGCCGCCGGCAAGCCGCTGGTCTCCGCTGCGGCGATCCGTTGGGAGGGGCAGATCAGTGTATTCGATGCGCGCGTGCCGGACTGCCCGTGCTACGAGTGTGTGTATGGCGCCTTGGGTGGCGTAGCCGACACCTGTAGCAAGAACGGTGTGATGGGGCCAGTGGTCGGCATGCTTGGCTGCATGCAGGCAAGCGAGGCGGTGAAGCTGTTGTGTGGCGTCGGTGAATCATTGGCTGGGCGGTTGTTGCTGATCGACGCGCTGGCGATGCGTGTCCAGGAGGTATGCCTGCCGCGCAATCCGGATTGCCCGGTGTGCGGCTAGCCCGGATTTCTCACCCGTTCACGACTGCGACCGCCCAATGCGGCGCGCTGACTGGCGTTCACTCGGTCGGGCGGCTCAACGTAGTGTCGACTACGCCTGCGAAGCCCTCGGTCGCGAACGCCAGCCATCACACCACCTTGAGCGGCCTCGCTAAGCGACCCGGTGAGAAATCCGGGCTAGCCCTGGCTGACCACCTTGGCCTTGGAATCCAGCGCGGGGGTGATCACCCCCATGCGTTCGCTGATGGCCGAGTGCGGCCGGCCGAGGCGCATCTCGTAGAGAATCAGATAGCTCATCACGCGGCGCACATAGCCACGGGTTTCATGAAAGGGGATCGATTCGACCCAGATATCGGCATCGATGGGGGTCTCCGGCAACCAGCGTTTGACGCGGCGGGGGCCAGCATTGTAGGCCGCCGTGGCGAGCACGATGCTGTCGCCGAGTTGCCGTTTTACCTTATTCAGATAACCGGCGCCCAGCGCGATATTGGTTTCGGCCTTCAGTAGGTCGGCACGACGCGGTTTCTTGCGTTTTAGCTCGCGGGCAATCAGCCGCGCGGTCGCCGGCATCAACTGCATCAGGCCGGTTGCGCCGGTGCGCGAGCGGGCGTCATGCATGAAGGCGCTTTCCTGGCGGACCACGGCAAAGACCCAAGCGTCATCAAGGTCGTTGTGTTCGGCCTGATCGTGAATGGTTTCGCGATGGCGCAGTGGAAAACGCAGTTCCAGGTCGTCCCAATAGCCGGTGCGCGCCAGCGTGAAGATCGCGCGATCCAGCCAGCCCCGACGTTGCGCCAACTTCGCCGCGGCCTGAAGTCGGGCGACCGGCATGTCGGCGGTGAATTCACGCCATTCGCGGCGTGCATCGGTGGTGCGGTTCAGCGCGTATAGCTCGCGCATGCGCGCCAGCGCCGGAGCGTGCTGGATGTCCGCCAGCGAGGCATCGCTGACCGCGACCGGGTTGTTCAGTAGGTTGTAGTCGGCGCCGATGTGGTCGGCGGCGAGAAAGCCATAGTAGCCGCGTTCCCTGGCGACCTCGGCGTAGAGCTTTTTTGCCTCTGCCTGGATGCCGACGGCTTCCAGCGCGCGGGCTTTCCAGTAGCGCCAACGTTCGGATTCCCGGGTCTGTTCGGGCAGGGAGGTCAGCCAGCGTAGCAGGCGGGGCCAGTCGCGCTTGGCGATGGCTGCGCGCAGGCGACGTTCGTGCAGTTTGATGTTGTCGCCTGGGTCTATCCGGTCGAGGAATTCAAGCGCCTTGGGATGCTTGTCCGCGAGTAGGCGAAAGCCGAGTTTTATGGCCAGTCGCCGTCGCGTGGCGTCGGGTAAGGCGAGGCGTTTCGTCAATGTGCTCCACTGTTTCAACACGCCGGCGCTATCCTTGCGGATGAGTTTCGCCACTACCGGGGGGTAGGCGACATCGTGGAGTTTGTGTTGTGGCAGGCGTTGCCTGTCGTCCAACAATTGCGTGGGCTTGGCCATCAGCTTCAGCCACGTCCGGGCGAAGCGCTTGTCGCGCCTCGACATCTGTTTCGCCAAATGACGCACCAGCTTCGTCGAGCCCGCGGCCATCGCCAGGCGGGTACGCTGGCGGAGCAATGCGGGCGTCAGTTTGCCGCGCGCCATCCAGTCGTTGAAAACCGGATCGCAGGCCTTTGGACGGTTCTTGCCGCTGAGCCACAACTTGGGTACTTGCTTGTATGCGATGGCTCGGCGACCGGTATGGATCAGCGCGTTCAGGTAATGACATTGACGGCTGATGCTGTTGTCCTTCCGATAGCCCTTCAGAAAGTCATACCACTGCTGGCGGGCGGCCTTCAGGTTCAGCCATTGGCGTCGCAGCAGCGTCGGCAATGGGGTGTCTCGGTAGTTCTCTTCGAAGCGGATCAGTTTGGCTGGGGGCAGGCTGGCGAGCCGTCGGCGGTGTTCGGCGTAGATCAGGTAGGGGTAGAGGGGGTAGTTGGTCAGTTCTGCCTTGAGCCGGCGGTAGCTTGTCTTGTCGCCGGCCTTCAACGCCTCTTCGGCTTGCAGGAATCGCTCGCGTTGCAGTGCAGACGAGGCTTCCCCGGCGATGGCGTTTCCTGACGGGCCGCCGCCGATCAGGACAACGAGCAAGGCGGTGAGGATTGCCGCCGGACGAGCCGCATGAAACAATGACTCGGCTATGCGCATGGTCATCCTCGAAACGGTGTTGGGTGAAAGGATAACGGCTCGGCGGATGAAATCATGAGTTTCTTTCCTGATCTTACGGAAATGCCTTATGCGAAACATGCCTGAATACTGTGTCGTGCGCAATCCCCGCGTGCGTGCCTTGCGCTTGAAGCTGTTTCCAAACGGCACTCTGCAAGTCGTTGCGCCAAAGGATATCGGCCCGCGCGCGATCGAACGCTTCGTCGCGCGTAACCTGGATTGGGTGGCGCGCAAGCGCGGTGATTTGTGCGAGCAGCCTGTCATAGGTTTGCCGGGTAGGGTGGATCTGGCGGCGGTCGGTGAGTGTTGGCGGTTGGCGTGGGATTCAGGCGCGCTTGGCGTTGATGCGACGGAACGGCTGCTGAGAATCCCGCATGCGCGCACCACCCCGGCCGGTCAGGAATGCCTGCGCCAGTGGTTGCTGGCGCGCGCCCGCGCCAGGTTGACCCCGTGGCTCCGGCGCGTCAGTGACGACACCGGTCTGGGTTTCGCACGCATGCAGGTTCGTACCCAGAAGACCCGCTGGGGAAGCTGCTCGTCGCGTGGCACGATCAGCCTGAATGCCCGCATGCTGCTATTGCCAGCGCATCTGGTCGACTATCTGTTGGTCCACGAGTTGTGTCATACGCGGCATATGCATCATGGCGCATCCTTCTGGGTGTTGGTCGAGGCGCATTGCCCGGGCTATCGCGCCGCTGAGCGTGAGTTGACTGTCATCGGGCGCCAACTGCCGATGTGGAGTTATTTCTATCCGTTAGCGTGAAGGTGCGTGCGCGGTTGCCTGTGGTCCGTCCGCGGAAACGCCATGAATACGTCCTTGTGGCCTTTCGCCTCGGCCTGACCCACGGGGAAGTGGGGAATGCTGAAAATGCCGGCTAGCCCGGATTTCTCACCCATTCACTACTGCGACCGCCCAATGCGGCGTGCTGACTGGCGTTCACTCGGTCCGGCGGCTCAACGTAGTGTCGACTATGCCTGCGCGGCCCTCGGTCGCGAACGCCAGCCATTACACCACCTTGAGCGGCCTCGCTACGCGACCCGGTGAGAAATTCGGGCTAGCACCTCTCGGGGGAGCTCGCGGGCATCGATTTTTTCTTTTGGCTGTGACCAGTTGTAGGCAACGGGCCGGAGAGCTTAACAGGCCGTTGAAAAAGTCCATGGAAGGACTTTTCAGCATCCTGTTAATGAGATCTCGAAAAATGCCTTTCATGGGGTTTTTCTCGTTGCAAAGAGAAAATGCGATTTCCGCTTTGCCCACATTTTCCATCACTTATCGTGATCGAAAAGCGTGGGACAACCCCGTCTCACTCGGGCATCTCGATTTTTGGAGATGCCCTTAACGTCCGTCCCGTGCTTGGTTGATCGAGATTTATCGTTGCCACCGACCACTATCGATCATTTACTCCCGCACGCCGTTTTTTGATTCATCGTGATGCGTCATCAATCCGGCGATCGGCGTCAGGCAGCGCGATCCGATGCGCCACTATCCCGCCACTCCCTCCGTCTTTCTTTGTAACGTACTGAATTATAGATAGAAACAAATTTTGGCATTGCTCTTGCTTTCACCTTGAAAAACAGATGGGAGAAGCACATGGCTGAAAACGAAGATCTCGATCTTGGCGAGGAAGGTAAGGGTTCGAAGAAGAAGTTGATCATCATCATCGTCCTGGCACTGGTATTGCTCGGCGGTGGTGGTGGCGCGGCCTGGTTCTTTCTGATGGGCGACGAACCGCCGCCACAAGGCGAGCAGGCGACCGCTCGGAAAGATGCGGGGGAAGAGGATGGCGAAGCGGAGGATGAGAACGCGCCGCCGATCTATCACCAGTTCAAGCCTGTATTCGTCGTTTCCCTGCCACCGGGTGGCAAGCAGAAGATGCTACAACTGGAACTCCAGGTGCTGACTCACCAAGCGAAGGTCGATGATTTCCTGACCACCAACGATCCGATGGTGCGCCACCATATCCTGAACCTGCTTTCTGAGCAGACGGGTGAGATGCTGGATGGCGCCGAGGGAAAGCAGCGGTTGCGCCAGGCGATCATCGACAAGATCAAACAGTTGATGAAAGAGAACGGTAAGCGTGGCGAGGTCGACAATGTCTTCTTCAGCCAGTTCGTCCTGCAATAGGCGCCATCGAGGATGAGCGGAAACGATCTGCTGTCGCAGGACGAAATCGATGCGCTGTTGCATGGCGTCGATTCCGGCGAGGTTGAGACAGAAAACGACGACAGCCCGCCGGGCGAGGCGCGCGGCTACGACTTCGCCAGCCAAGACCGTATCGTTCGCGGTCGTTTGCCGACGCTGGAGATGATCAATGAGCGCTTCGCGCGTTACTACCGCACGAATATGTTCAATATGCTGCGGCGCACGGCGGACATCGCTGCTTCCGGCGTGAAGATGATGAAGTTCTCCGAGTTCATACACACACTGTTCGTGCCGACCAGCTTGAACATCGTTCGTATCCATCCGCTGCGAGGCAAGGCGCTGTGTGTGTTCGATCCAAAGTTGGTGTTCAGCGTGGTGGATAACTACTTCGGCGGCAGCGGTCGTTTCCACGCGAAGATCGAAGGGCGCGATTTTACGCCAACCGAGAATCGCGTGGTGCGCACCTTGCTGGAGATGGCCTTCGATGACCTGCGCGAGGCATGGAAGCCGGTGCTGGAGGTCGAGTTCGAATACCAGAGTACCGAGGTCAACCCGCAGTTTGCGAATATCGTCAGCCCGTCGGAGGTCGTCGTCGTGACGACCTACAATCTGGATCTGGAAAATGGCGGTGGTGAGTTCCATGTCGTTTTGCCATACGCGATGCTCGAACCGATTCGCGATCTGCTGGACGCTGGCATCCAGAGTGATCGCGGCGAGAAGGACGAACGCTGGGAGGTGGCATTGCGCGCCGAGATCGTCGAGGCCGAGTTGGAACTGTGCGTCGAACTGGCGAATGTGTCCACCTCGTTGCGGCGGCTGGCTGCCTACGAGATCGGTGACATCATTCCCTTCGACAAGCCCGATCAAGTCGAAGTGACTACGCATGGCTTACCGATATTCGCCGGCGAGCTGGGTCTGAGCAGCGGTAACTATGCGGTGAAACTGAACGACTGGATCATCCACGAACAGGCCGGCATGACGATGAACATCGATGAATTGAAGAAAGCGGCGGAAGCCGAAAGAGCAATGGCGGAATAAACGATGAGCGATCAGGAACAGGATCCGAACGAAGCATTGGCGGACGAGTGGGCCGCTGCGCTGGAAGAACAGGGTGATGAGGGCGATGCCGCCGTGGAAGGTGGCATGGCGGTCGGGGACGACAATGCCTCCTTCGATGAATTGCAAGCCGATAACAACGGTTGCGCCGATTCCGATGTGAATCTGCAGGCGATTCTCGACGTGCCGGTGACCTTGTCGATGGAAATCGGCCGCACGCGCATCAAGATCCGTAACCTGTTGCAACTGAATCAGGGTTCGGTGGTCGAGTTGGACCGTCTTGCCGGCGAGCCGATGGACGTGCTGGTTAACGGCACCTTGGTCGCGCAGGGCGAGGTCGTCGTGGTGAACGAGAAATTTGGCATCCGTCTGACCGACATCATCAGCCCCGCCGACCGCATCACCCAACTGAAGTAGTGCGATGAGAAAAACGGTTGCGGCAATGGTTCTGTTGATAGTAACGCATGGCGCGCTGGCTGGCGTTCCGCTTGGCGTGTCGGATAACCCGCTGGCCAAGGGCGTGAAGCAAGGGCTGGATGGCGCCGGCATTGGTGGCATGCTACTCAGCCTGCTGCTGGTCGTCGCGATGATCCTCGCCTTGGCTTGGCTGGCGCGGCGCATGCAGAACCTGCCGCGCGGCGGTCGTGGCGGTTTGAAAGTGCTTGGCGGCGTATCCCTGGGCACACGCGAGCGCGCGGTGATCCTGGAGTTCGAAGGCAGGCGTCTGCTGGTCGGCGTCGCGCCGGGGCAGGTACGTCTGCTGGATGCCGTCGAGGCGCCGGCATCCTTTGCCGATGATCTCGACCGGAGCTTGGCGAGCGGCGATGGAGAGTCTCGATGAATGTGCGGCAATGGTTGTTGCTGGCCGGCATCGCGCTATTGAGCGGAGATCTGTTTGCCGCGAATGCCGGCTTGAATGCGATCACCGTCACGCCGACCGCCAACGGAGGTCAGACCTATTCGCTGAGCATTCAGGTGCTGTTGATGATGACCGCACTGAGCCTGTTGCCTGGCGCGTTGATGATGATGACCTCGTTCGCGCGCATCGTCATCGTCTTGTCGATCCTGCGACAGGCGCTGGGCACGGCGCAGACGCCGTCCAATCAGCTCTTGATCGGCCTGGCCCTGTTCCTGACCTTCTTCATCATGGCGCCGGTGTTCGACAAGGTATATAAGGACGCGATCCAACCCTATCTGGAAGATGAGATCAGCGGCGAGCAGGCCTTCGATATCGGCAAGAAACCGTTGCATAAATTCATGCTGGCGCAGACACGTGACGATGATCTGAATCTGTTTGCGCGCATCTCTGGGAATACCCAGATCGCAACGCCGGCGGATGTGCCATTTTCGTTGCTGATGCCGGCCTTTGCGACCAGCGAACTGAAGACCGCGTTCCAGATTGGCTTTCTGCTGTTCATCCCGTTTTTGATCATCGATCTCGTGGTATCCAGCGTGTTGATGTCGATGGGTATGATGATGCTGTCGCCGATGATCATTTCGCTACCGTTCAAGATCATGCTGTTCGTATTGGTTGATGGCTGGAACCTGGTGATGGGTACCCTGGCATCCAGCTTCTTTATTTGAGGGAGACATACGCATGACACCGGAAATCGTTATCGAGGTCGGCCAGCAGGCATTGCGTATCACCGCGCTGCTGTCCGCGCCCATTCTCGGCTCGGCCTTGTTGATCGGATTGTTGGTTGCGATGTTCCAGGCCGCGACTCAGATCAACGAGATGACCCTGACCTTCATCCCAAAACTGCTGGTGATCGCCGTCGTACTGTTGATCACCGGGCCATGGATGCTACATCTGCTCGTCGATTACACCGAAGCGTTGATCGAAAACATCCCTTATCTGATCGGTTGATCCATGTTGACCGTCGGCGACGCGACCTTGTCCGCCTGGCTGGCCGGCTTCTTCTGGCCGCTGCTGCGCGTTGGCGCGCTGTTCTCGGTTGCGCCGATACTCGGCTACAAACAGCCACCAGTACGCCTGCGCCTCGGTTTGGCGGTATTGATCGTGTTATTGATCCAGCCATTGATCCCACCGGCGCCGGTGGTCGATGTGTTCAGCGCGCGAGCCTTCACGATGCTGACGCAGCAATTACTGATCGGCCTGCTGATGGGCTTCATCCTGCAAATCGCTTTCGCCGCGTTGTCGTTTGGCGGTCAGGCGATCGCTTTCGGCATGGGTCTGGGTTTCGCGAATATGGTCGACCCACAGAACGGCATCCAAGTGCCGGTCATATCGGCCTTCTTCACCCTGCTGGCGACACTGCTGTTTCTGCTCTTCAACGGCCATCTGATCCTTATCGAGATCCTGGCGCGGAGTTTCACCAGTGTGCCTATCGGTAGCTCCGCGATCGGGCCGCAACACTTCATGTCGGTGGTGAAATGGGGTAGCGAGATCTTTGCCGCCGGCCTGCTGATGGCTTTGCCGGTGATCGCTGCCTTGTTGTTGGTGAACATTGGCATGGGCGTCATCACCCGCGCCGCGCCGCAGATGAATATCTTTGCGATCGGCTTTCCGATAACCATTCTGCTGGGTCTGGCCCTGCTGTGGCTGACTTTGCCAAGCATTTTCGATGGCTTCGTCTTGTTGTTGGGTCGTGGCTTCGATCTGATTCAGCAACTGCTCGGCATTTGAATGGAAGGGCGACTTTCACGCTATTCATCTTGAGGGCATCTCAAAAAATCGAGATGCCCGAGTGGGACGGGGATGTCCCACCCTTTTCGATCACGATAAGTGATGGAAAATGTGAGCAAAGAGGCGATCGCATTTTGAGATAGGTTGGAGAGATACATATGGCAGAGAATGCCGACGGTCAGGAAAAGTCGGAACAACCAACCGGGAAGAAGCTGTCCGATGCGCGCAAGAAAGGGCAGGTGCCGCGTTCGCGTGAGCTGAATACCGTCGTGGTGACGCTGGGTGGCGTGGTGCTACTGTTTTCCTTCGGCCAGCGTTATGTCGATCAGATGATGGCGACGATGCGCTTGAACTTCAATGTCCGACGGGATGATGTCTTCGATCCAGTGACGATGCTCGATCATCTGATGCGTGGCATCCAGGACGCATTGTGGTTGCTGGCGCCGTTCTTTCTGGCGATGACGGTGATCGCGGTGTTGTCTTCCATCGTGCTCGGTGGGATGAGTTTCTCCATTGAGTCACTGACGCCAAAGTTCGGCAAGCTGAACCCGGTCAAGGGCTTCAAGCGCATGTTCGCGCTGAAGGGATTGCTGGAGTTGCTGAAATCGGTGTTGAAGTTTCTGCTGATCGGTGGGGTTACGGCATTGGTGCTGTGGGCGGATGCTGATGAATTCCTGCGCCTGGGCAATGGTGACGTGCGTATCGCGATCGCCCGGGTGTTCGACTTGCTCGGTTGGGCGACCTTGTTGTTGGCTTCGATCCTGCTGGTGTTGGCTGCCATCGATGTGCCATTCCAGCTTTGGGAACACACGCGCAATTTGCGCATGACCAAGCAGGAAGTGCGCAACGAGATGAAGGACACCGAGGGCCGGCCCGAGGTCAAGGGTCGCATCCGCCAAGTGCAGCGTGAATTGGCGCAGCGGCGCATGATGGATGAGGTGCCGAAGGCGGACGTGATCGTCACCAACCCGACGCATTACGCGGTGGCGCTGAGCTATCAGTCAGGCATGGACGCGCCGAAGGTTGTCGCGAAAGGTGTCGATCTGGTCGCGGCCAATATCCGTGAGCTGGGCGCCAAGCACCGCGTGCCGGTGGTCGAAGCGCCGCCATTGGCGCGCGCGATCTATTTCAATACCGAGCTCGGCGAACAGATTCCAGCCGGCCTGTATCTGGCTGTCGCCAAGCTGCTCGGTTATATCTTCCAGCTTCAGGCCTGGCGCGTCGAGGGCGGCGAGTATCCGCGCCAGCCGGATGATTTTCCCGTGCCGGAAGATTATAGCCACGGTTAGCCTGAAAGCACGCGGTCGGTTACCTGTGATCTGTCCGAGGGAAGGCCATGAATACGTCCTTGTAGGCTTGACCCCGGCATAACCCATGGGGGAGACGGGACACGGCCGAACCACTGGCAGGGTTTCATGGCAGCGGGGGGCCATCATGAATGTTGGCCAAGCGGCAGAATTATTGCACGCGCCCTTTATCCCTGGCGGCGTTGCTTGTTATTTCGGGGAATGGTCTCACGGCCTCCTCGCGCCTTGCCAGGACGTAAATGCATTCCGAGTCAAGTGTCTTCATGAATTCTCAAGAGTGGTAATCACATGAATCCGCAAATCCTGCTGGACAATATCCGCCGTATCGGTTTCAGCGGCCTGGGCGCGCCGGCATTGGTGCTGGTGATCCTGGCGATGGTGGTGATTCCGCTGCCGCCGATGATGCTCGACCTATTCTTCACCTTCAATATCGCCTTGTCGCTGGTGATCCTGTTGGTGGTGATCTATACAATGAAGCCATTGGACTTCGGTGTGTTTCCCAGCGTGTTGCTGATCGCCACCCTGTTACGCTTGGCTTTGAATGTCGCATCGACGCGCATCGTGTTGCTTGATGGCCACAACGGCGGTGCGGCGGCGGGCAAGGTGATCGAGGCCTTCGGCGAGTTCGTCATCGGTGGCAACTACGCGGTCGGGTTGGTGGTGTTCCTGATCCTGGTGATCATCAACTTCGTCGTCGTCACCAAGGGCGCCGGGCGCGTCTCCGAGGTGGCCGCGCGCTTCACCCTGGATGCGATGCCTGGTAAACAGATGGCGATCGATGCGGATCTGAATGCCGGCCTGATGACCCAGGAAGAAGCGCGCGCGCGTCGCGAGGAGGTCACCACTGAGGCGAATTTCTACGGCGCGATGGATGGCGCCAGCAAATTCGTGCGTGGCGACGCCATTGCCGGGATTATGATCTTGTTCATCAATATCATCGGCGGGCTGGCGATCGGCGTTGCGCAACACGGTCTACTGTTCGCCCAGGCGATGCAGAACTATTCTCTGCTGACGATCGGTGACGGCTTGGTCGCGCAGATCCCGTCGTTGCTGCTGTCGACCGCCGCGGCGATTCTAGTGACGCGCGTCTCGGCGACCCAGGATGTCGGTTCGCAGGTTGCCGCTCAGCTGCTGTCCAACCCGCGCGCACTGATGCTGACCGCTGGCGTGATGGCCTTGCTCGGCTTGGTGCCGGGCATGCCGAACCTGGCGTTTCTTGGTTTGGCCGCCGCGCTCGGCTATGGCGCATGGGTTGCGCACAAGCGCTCCCGTGAACCCGAGGTGCTACCGGCGGCCGGCGGGGCGGGAGCCTTGCCGGCAACGACGGAACAGGCACCCGAGAGTCGCGAGCTGAGCTGGGATGACGTGCAGCCGGTGGATGTCATTGGCCTGGAGGTCGGCTATCGCTTGATCCCGCTGGTGGATCGCAGTCAAGACGGCCAATTGATGACGCGCATCAAGGGCGTGCGCAAGAAGCTCTCGCAGGAGTTGGGCTTTCTCGTCCAGCCGGTGCATATCCGCGATAACCTGGATCTGGCGCCTACCGTCTACCGTATCTCCCTGCATGGCGTGGTGATCGCTGAGGCGGAGGTCTATCCCGATCGCGAACTGGCGATAAACCCTGGCAAGGTATTCGGTGATTTGCAAGGCATCGCGACGCGTGACCCGGCCTTTGGCCTGGAGGCGGCATGGATAGAGACCGGTCAGCGTGAGCACGCCCAGGCGCTGGGTTATACGATCGTCGATGCGAGTACCGTGGTCGCCACCCATCTGAGCGAGTTGGTGCAGCGCCATGCCGCCGAGTTACTCGGTCACGAAGAGGTACAGCAGCTCATCGAATCATTGGAAAAGATCGCGCCGAAGCTGGTCGAGGATCTGACGCCGAAGACGCTGTCGCTGAGCGTGATCCTAAAGGTGTTGCAGAACCTGTTGCTAGAGCAGGTACCGATCCGCGATATGCGCACGATCGCCGAAACATTGGCGGAGCATGGCGCCATGAGTCAGGATCCCGCCGCGTTGACTGGGCTGGTCAGGGTAGCCTTATCTCGCGGAATCATTCAGCAACTGGTTGGTTCTAAAGAGGAAATTCCAGTTATTGTGTTGGAGCAAGAATTGGAACGCTTATTGCTGCAGTTCCTGATGTCATCGGGAGAGGATGGCGGTGTCTTCGAACCCGGGCTGGCGGAACGCTTGCGGAACAATCTGCGGGAAGCTGCCCTGCAACAGGAGCGGGAAGGTAACGAAGTCATCGTTCTGGTGGTTGCCGGGGTTCGCGCCTGGTTGGCGCACTTCATGCGCCATTCCGGCATCGATGGCCATGCGCTCTCCTACGATGAGATACCCGATAACCGTCGCGTCAAGGTCATCGCGACCATCGGGCAACAGGAAAAGACTTAACCGAAGGGTTGCTGTTCGTCAGCCGCCCTTCTCCAAAGGGCAGACAGGTTGATGAAGATAAAACGTTTTCAGGCTCCCGATATCCGTCAGGCATTGCGCCTGGTCAAGGAATCGCTGGGTTCCGACGCCGTGATTCTGTCGAACAACGCCATTGAGGGCGGCATCGAGTTGGTCGCTGCCGTCGATGTCGAAGAGGCCGCGGAATCGACGCCACACCGGGAACCGCGGGCCGGATCGTTCAATGCTGCCTTGCGGCGGGCGCGAGCCGAACAGACCGTCTTGCACGAGCAGGCGCCGACACGCGACGATGATGTCGTCACCGATTTTCGTCGGCCGGTCGAGCGGCGCGCGCCTTCCACCCAGGAACACCGTCGTGGCGACCAGGCGAGCACGCTACGCCGCGCCAGTCAGTCCTTCGCCAAGCCGGCGGATGGTGGTCGCGCCAACGGCGATTCCGAAGTCGAGCGGCTGCGTGAGGAGATCGCTGGCGTGCGGCGCATGCTCGAAGCCGGTTTCTCCAGCCTGTCATGGCAGCGAACCGGCGAGCAGAACCCGGAGCGCCAGTATCTGTTCCGTCGCCTGATGGCGCTGGGCGTCAGCGCCGATATCGCCAATCATTTGCTGAAGCACGCGCCGCTCGGTGAGGATGTCGAGGAAAGCTGGCATCGCGCGCTGCACAGTCTGGCCTCGGCCCTGCTGCTGATCGAGGATCACGTGCTCGACGAAGGTGGAGTGATCGCGCTGGTCGGCCCGACCGGTGTTGGCAAGACCACCACGCTGGCGAAAATCGCCGCGCGCTTCTGTCTGCGGCATGGAAAGCAGCAACTGGCGTTGGTCACCACCGATCACTACCGCATCGGCGCGCGCGATCAATTGAACACCTATGCGCGCATCCTGGATATCCCGATCCGCACCGCTTCCAGCGAGGCGGAGTTGCACGACACTCTCGAAAGCCTCGCCGACCGGCGCCTGATCCTGATCGACACCGCTGGCATGAGCCAGAAAGATGTGCGCTTGTCCGAGCAGATGGCGATGTTGAGTGCCGGCTCGCAGTCGGTGAAGACTTGGCTGACTCTGCCGGCGACCATTCAGCGACAGACGGCGGAACAGGTGATACGCGCGTTTCGTGTCGCCAAGCTATCGGCTTGTGTGTTGACCAAGCTCGATGAGAGTGTGTCGCTGGGTGGGGTCATCTCGGCGTTACTCCGTACCGGCCTGCCATTGAACTATGTCACCGATGGCCAGCGCGTGCCGGAGGATCTGCATCCGGCGCGGGCCTTCCAACTGCTCGAACAGGCGGCGGCGCAACTGTCGTCGGAAGATGAACTGTCGGATGACTATCTGGCGATGGCGTTTGCGGGAGCGGGAAAGTATGCAAATGGCTGAAGCGACGCAAGACCAGGCGGCTGGCCTGCGACGCATGATGAAGCATGAGCCGGTGCGCGTAATCGCTGTCACCGGTGGCAAGGGCGGTGTCGGAAAGACCAACATCGCGATCAATCTAGGGGTCGGTCTGGCCGAGGCCGGACGTGGCGTGATGCTGTTGGATGCCGATCTCGGCCTGGCGAATATCGATGTCGCCCTCGGCCTGCATCCTGACTACAACCTGTCACATGTATTGCGCGGTGAACGCAGCTTGGAAGAGATCATCGTTACCGGGCCGAAAGGCATCCAGGTCGTGCCCGGCGCGTCGGGTGTCAAGCGGATGGCGCATCTCGACGCCTCCGAGCATGTCGGTCTGATCCGTGCGTTCAGTGATCTCGGAAACCAGCTCGACACCCTGATCATTGATACTGCCGCCGGCATCAGCGACGACGTGGTCAGTTTCAGCCGCGCGGCGCAGGACATCCTCGTCGTGGTGTGTGATGAGCCGGCATCGATGACGGATGCCTATGCGTTGATCAAACTGTTGCACAAGGAATACGGCATCGGTCGATTCCGCGTCCTGGCCAATATGGTCAAGACGGTTCAGGAAGGACGTGATCTGTACAACAAGTTGTGCCGCGTCACCGATCGTTACCTGGATGTCATGCTCACCTATATCGGCGCGGTGCCTTTCGACGAGTCACTGCGCAAGGCGGTCAAGGGACAGAAACCCGTGATTCAGGCGTTTCCCCGCAGCAAGTCCGCCCAGGCGTTTCGCGCCATCGCTCGCAAGATCGAGGACTGGCCATTGGCTACCGGTAATAGCGGGCAACTGCAATTCTTTGTCGAACGTCTGATTCAATATTCAAGCCAACTCGGGGAGATAGTGTGATGAATGGTCTGGCTACCTACAATGCCGTCGCGGAACAGAGCTACGATGAGCTCGTCAATCAACATGCGGCGCTGGTGAAGCGTATCGCCTACCATCTGATGAGCCGTTTGCCGCCGAATGTGCAGGTAGAGGATCTGGTGCAGGCCGGCATGATCGGCCTGCTCGAAGCCAGCCGCAACTACGATCCGTCACAGGGCGCGAGTTTCGAGACCTATGCCGGCATCCGCATTCGTGGCTCGATGCTCGACGAGATCCGCCGTAGTGACTGGACGCCGCGCTCGGTGCATCGCAAGGCGCGCATGGTTGCCGAGGCGATACGCCGGATCGAGAACGAACAGGGGCGCGACGCGCGTGACAACGAGGTAGCTGAGGCACTGGAGATGACGGTCGAGGAGTATCATGCGGTGCTGAAGGATTCCAACAGCGCGCGTATCTTCAGTTTCGATGAACTCTCCGCGCTCGGCGAGGTAGTGCCGGAAGGTGGCAACCGGCAATCGTTGAGCGAGAACCCGATGGATGGACTGTATCGCAGCGATTTCCGCAAGGCGCTGACGGATGCAATCGCCGGCCTGCCGGATCGCGAACGCATGGTGATCGGCATGTATTACCAGGATGAGCTGAACCTGCGTGAGATTGGTCAGGTGCTCGGCGTCAGTGAATCCCGCGTCTGTCAGATTCACAGCCAGGCGGCATTGCGTCTGCGCGCGCGACTGAAGGCGTGGCTGTCCGATCGCGATGAAGCTGATCCTCAAGTCAAGACCTGAAATACCCTGGATCATGGGAGGTCGCGCGTGGTTTGGTCGAGGCCAGGCTCTAACAGGGTGTTGAAAAAGTCCTTCCATGGACTTTTTCAACGACGGAACCGGGAAATGCGATTTCCCGGCTCCTTCATTTTCAATGACTTGCCGTCATCGAAAATGGCGGTACATCCCTGTATCGCATACAGGCCATTGAAAAGTGCTATTTTTCAATAGCCTGCTAAGGAATCGCTCTCGCCGGCCGACTGATACATCCATGGGCACGACTGTCCTGAACCACAGAAACCGAACGAATGGGAGGCACCCTTGGACAAGAACATGAAGATCCTCATCGTGGATGATTTTTCCACTATGCGCCGCATCATAAAAAATCTATTGCGCGACCTGGGGTTCACCAACACCCACGAAGCTGACGACGGCAATACCGCGTTGCCGATGCTGCAATCGGGTCACTTCGATTTCCTGATCAGCGACTGGAACATGCCTGGCATGACTGGTATCGACCTGCTGCGCGCGGTTCGCGCCGATACGGATCTGGCGGCCATGCCGGTGTTGCTGGTGACCGCCGAGTCGAAGCGCGAGCAGATCATCGAGGCGGTGCAGGCTGGCGTGAATGGCTATGTGGTCAAGCCGTTCACCGCGGCGACACTGGAAGAGAAGATCAACAAGATATTCTCGCGAGTCGCGGCCTGACCATGACTGCTCAGGGGAATGCCGAGATGCTGCAAGGTGGCATCGATGAAAAACGCATCGACATGGCTCGGGAACTGCTCGCGCTTCTGGAAGCGGGGCATAATGAGGAGGCCGATGCGCAACTGACGCGGATGTGCGACGAGATGGATGCCGCGCTGTTTCAAGAGGTTGGGCGTCTGACCCGCGAGCTGCACGAGGCGATGAACGGTTTTCTGCTCGACGACCGGGTATCGGAGATCGCGCTGCACGAGATTCCGGACGCCGCCGAACGCCTGCGCTATGTGATTGCAACGACCGAGCAGGCGGCGCACGCGACCTTGAGCGCGGTCGAGAAATCCCTGCCATTGGCCGACGAGCTGAGCAAGGGCGCGAGCACATTGGGTGAAGCCTGGGACCGCTTTCGCGACCGGCGCATGACGATCGGCGACTTCAAATCCATGAGCGAGGAAATCAGCGTCTTTCTCGATCTGGCGCGCGGTCATTCCAAGGTATTGCATGCACAGCTTTCCGAGGTGTTGATGGCGCAGGGCTATCAGGACATCACCGGACAGATCATCAAGCGCGTCATCGAGCTGGTCGAGGATGTCGAGGGCCGGCTGGTGAATCTGGTGCGCATCACCGGCAGCCGTTACCAGCAACGCAAGGATCATGACGATCCGGCGATTCTCGAAGGGCCGGTCGTGCCGGGAATCGATCAGGGCAGTGTCGTCGCGGGTCAAGACGATGTTGACGATCTGCTTTCCAGCCTGGGTTTTTAGGAGCGGATCATGAGTCTAGATGCGGATGACGAAATCCTCCAGGATTTCATTGTGGAAGCCAGCGAAATCCTTGAGCTGTTGTCGGAACAACTCGTCGACCTGGAGCAGGCGCCGGACGACTTCGAGCTGCTCAACGCTGTGTTCCGTGGTTTCCATACCATCAAGGGCGGTGCCGGCTTTCTGAACATCGAGAACTTGGTCGAGATTTGCCATCGCGCCGAGGATGTGTTCAACATCCTGCGTCAGGGACAGCGACCGGTGGACGCGCAACTGATGGATGTCGTGCTGGAGGTGCTCGACGTGCTGAACGCGATGTTCGATGACATCCGCGCCGCAGTCGATCCCGAACCGGCCAGTCGTGAGCTGATCCAACGTCTGGATGTACTTGCCGTGCCGGTTGGTGAAAATGCCGAGGCGGAAACGCCGCCAGCGGCGCGGGCCGAAGCGCCCGCGGCGCCTGATCCGGGATCCGCCACAGCGGGAGATGAGGCGCTCGATGAATTGCTCGGTCAGGTGGCTGACGGTAAGGCCGAACCGCTGGTCGGGGGTGATGATATCTCCGAGGAAGAGTTCGAGAATCTGCTGGACGAGCTGCACGGCAAGGGGCGTTTCACGCCAGATGTGGTCAGCGCGCCGTCCGCCGATACGCCACCGGAACAGCCACCCGCCGAGTCCGCGTCGGACGACATCAGCGAGGAAGAGTTCGAGTCGCTGCTCGACGAAATGCATGGCAAGGGCAAGCGTCCTGGTGTCGCGGCCGCCGAAGCCGTCGTCGCAAGCACGCCCGCGGAAGTCGCGACCGCCGCGCCGACGGCGCCGCCGCTTGCCGAGATGGCGAAGCCCGAGTCGCACTCATTGCCCCCGGCGCCAGTCGCATCGGCAAAGCGCCCGCCGCGTGAACCAAGCGCGCCGAAGCCGAAGACGAGCACCGCCGAGACCACGGTGCGTGTCGACACCAAGCGCCTCGACGACATCATGAACATGGTCGGCGAACTGGTATTGGTGCGTAACCGGTTGGCCACGCTACGCGCCTCGGTCGAGGACGAAAAGGTGCTGAACGCGATCGCCAATCTGGACGTGGTCACCTCCGATCTGCAACTGTCGGTGATGAAGACCCGCATGCAACCGATCAAGAAGGTATTCGGTCGCTTCCCGCGCGTGATCCGCGATCTGGCGCGTAGCCTGAACAAAGAGATCGATCTGGAGATGATCGGTGAAGACACCGATCTGGACAAGAATCTGGTCGAATCGCTAGCCGATCCGCTGGTGCATCTGGTGCGCAACGCTGTCGATCACGGTATCGAGAAACCGGACGAACGCGAGGCGGTCGGCAAGCCACGCGTCGGCAAGGTAGTGTTGTCCGCCGCGCAGGAGGGCGACCATATCCTGTTGTCCATCCGTGACGACGGCAAGGGCATGGACCCGGATGTATTGCGTCAGAAGGCGGTCGAGAAAGGCATGATGGATGTCGAGAGTGCCGAGCGCTTGGACAATCGTGATTGCTACAACCTGATCTTTCAGCCCGGGTTCTCGACCAAGAGCGAGATCTCGGATGTTTCCGGACGCGGTGTCGGCATGGATGTGGTGAAGACCCGCATCAGTGAATTGAACGGCACCGTCGAGATCGATTCGGAGAAGGGCAAGGGGAGCCTGATCGTGGTCAAGCTGCCGTTAACGTTGGCGATACTGCCGACCCTGATGGTAGTGCTGGGCGACCAGCCGTTTGCGCTGCCACTGGCCAGCGTCGTCGAGATATTCAACCTGCGTGACAGTCGCACGAACGTCGTCGATGGGCAATTGACAGTGCGCGTGCGTGATCGCGCGGTGCCGCTGTTCCATCTGCGCAAGTGGCTGATCAACGCCTACGACGCTGGCGATAGCGGTGGGCATGTCGTCGTGGTGAATATGAACGGCATGCAGATCGGCTTGGTCGTCGATACCCTGCTCGGTCAGGAAGAGGTCGTCATCAAGCCGCTCGGCGCATCCTTGCAGAGTGTCGAGGGTATGGCCGGCGCAACCATCACCGGCGACGGCAAGATCGCGTTGATCCTCGACGTGCCAGGGTTGATGCGTCGCTACGCCAGCCGCTATTGAATGTGCCGTGAACGTGGAGCTTCGGCATGGATCTGTTGAGCATTGCCGGCATCATCGTCGGTCTGTTGGCGATCATCGGCGGCAACGCGCTGGATGGCGGCCACGTCGATGCACTGTTGAACGGTCCGGCGATGCTTATCGTCTTCGGTGGCACCTTGGGGGCGATTCTGTTGCAGACACCGTTGCCGGTGTTTCTGCATGCGATGCGCCAGGCCGGGCGAGTGTTCGTCACCCCCCGCTTGCCGTTGGAAGACTCCCTGAAGAAGCTCACCGATTGGGCACGGAAGGCACGTCGCGAGGGACTGCTCGGTCTCGAACCCATCGCCAGTAAGCAGACTGACCCGTTCATCCGCAAGGGCATGGAGCTGCTCGTCGACGGTGGCGAACCCGAAGCGATTCGCGACATGCTGGAGGTCGAATTGGACAGTCAGGAGCAGAACGATCTGATGGCCGCGCGCGTGTTCGAAAGCATGGGGGGCTACTCCCCGACGGTGGGTATCCTCGGCGCGGTGATGGGCCTGATCCATGTTATGCGTAATCTGGCGGACCCGGCGATGCTGGGGGCGGGCATCGCCACCGCGTTCGTTGCGACCATCTACGGTGTCGGCCTGGCCAATTTGTTTCTGCTGCCGTTCGCAAACAAATTGAAGACACTGGCGCAGGTGCGCTCGCGCTATCGCGAGATGGTCATCGAGGGCATCGTCGGCATCGCCGAGGGCGAGAATCCGCGGGCCATCGAGATCAAGCTACGCGGCTTCCTTCACGAGTGATCCGATCATGGCGAGACGCAGGAGAAAACATCCCGAGCACGAGAATCTGGAGCGCTGGCTGGTCTCCTACGCGGATTTCATCACCCTGCTTTTCGCCTTCTTCGTTGTGATGTACGCGATATCTTCGGTCAACGAGGGGAAGTATCGGGTATTGTCCGATACCCTGGTGGAAGCCTTCAACAATGGCGGACGGAATGCGCCGATCGAGGTCGGCAGCGCGACATCGGCCGACCTGCTTGCCGACAAGGGCGGTGTCGATGCCGGCTTGGTGAACCTGGATGCGGCACTCGTGCATCCGGAACCCGCCGCGCCGCTACGAACCGGCGATGAAGCGCGCCAGCCGCCGCCGGATGCCAGCCGGGCCTATGATCTGCTACCGGGGATAGAGGACAAGCTGCGCAAGGCGCTGGGCGGCTTCATCGATCGTGACCTGGTCGAGGTCAGCAACCACGGCGACCGGGTCAGCGTGGATATGAAGAGCAAGATGCTGTTTCGCACGGGCAGTGCGGTATTGTCGCTGGATGCCCTGGCGGTACTCGCGAAGATCGCCCGGATACTGGCGCCGGACAGCCATGAGATACAGGTCGAGGGCCACACCGACAACGTGCCGATCCGCACGCGACAATATCCTTCCAACTGGGAGCTGTCCGCCGCGCGCGCGGCCAGCGTGGTGCACTTTCTGGCCGGAAAGGGCGTGGAACCCCGGCGCATGGCGGCGGTGGGCTATGGCGAATACCGGCCGATCGCGGACAACGCCAGCGTGGAAGGCAGGCAGAAGAACCGGCGGGTGTCACTGATCATATTGGGCCATGGCGTCGATCCGTCGGCGCCGCAACAGCGATGAAACATGAGGCAGTCGGGAGATGAATATCTGGGCGGTGGCGAATCAGAAAGGCGGCGTCGGCAAGACTACCACCACGGTCGCGCTCGGAGGCCTGCTGGCGGCCTGGGGGCTGCGCACCCTGTTGATCGACATCGACCCGCATGGCTCGATGACCAGCTATTTTCGCTATGATCCGGAAGCCACTGACGACAGCACCTACTCGATGTTCGATGCATCGGTGAAGCGTTACCCACTCGATCCCCATCGGCTCGTGCATCCGACCGGCACCGAGGGACTGGGCCTGATTCCATCGGCGATGCCGCTGGCGGCGCTCGAACGTCAGTCGGGCACATTGAAAGGCATGGGCCTGGTATTGAAACGCACCCTGAGCGAGTTGCGCGACGACTACGACTACGCGTTGATCGACTGTCCCCCGGTGCTGGGTATCTTGCTGATCAATGCGCTGGCCGCTTGTCGGCATCTGATCGTGCCGGTGCAGACTGAGTTCCTCGCGCTGAAGGGGCTGGAACGCATGGTGCGCACGCTGCGCATGGTCAACCGCTCGCGGCCCCGCGCATTGCCACATACCATTGTTCCGACCTTTTTCGACAAGCGCACCAACGCCTCGCGCGAAAGCCTGCATGTCATGCAGACCTCCTACGCCGATACCCTCTGGCCTGGCGTGATTCCGATGGACACCCGCCTGCGCGAAGCCGCCCGCGCCGGCCTGCCGCCGGCGGTATACGATCCGCGTTCGCGTGGCGCCAGCGCCTACGCCGAGCTGCTGGACTTTCTGCGCACCGATACGCGGGCGGTGGCGCAACGGATGCATCCGTCCGGGGCGCGGGCAAGGTCGGTATGACGCCTTGTACGCGGGTGAGTGGCGTCGTTGTCCCGATCACGCTGATCCCACGGTAACGACTCGGCTCACTGGCATTCACTATCCCAGCGTCGCGGACAGGGGGGTTGGCGAGGGAGCTTGTGGCTGAGTGATGGCTTGAATCCTTCATCTCTCCTTGCCCGGTGGCGCTGCCCGCCGCCCTCGTGTTCCGTCGGACCTTCAAATATACTGCCGCGGTAGCCGCGCTTATTGTCGTCCGAACCCGGATGGGCGCGGCGTGAGCGACGCGCTGTTGGAAAACACGCTTTTTCAACGATTGGCACTGTCATATTTGGGGGCACGATGAGCGATTCCATGCTGATAACCAACGCCAGACTGGTGAACGAGGGTGAGATCCACGAGGCGGATCTGTTGATTCGCAATGGCCGCATCGCCGCCATTGCGACGGATCTCGATGCGCCGGTGGGCGCCGGGGTATTCGATGCCAATGGCTTGCTGCTGTTGCCCGGCATGATTGACGATCAAGTGCACTTCCGCGAGCCGGGCTTGACCTACAAGGCGGATATGGCGACAGAATCGCGCGCCGCGCTGGCCGGGGGCATCACCAGCTTCATGGATATGCCGAATACCAATCCGCAGACCGTTACCATCGAAGTGCTGGAGGATAAATATGCGCTGGCCCAGGGCAGGGCGTGGGGTAATCATGCCTTCTACTTCGGCGGGACCAACGACAATCTGGATGAGATTCGTGGACTGAGGCCCGATCAGACTTGCGGTATCAAGCTCTTCATGGGAGCCTCCACTGGCAACATGTTGGTCGATGATGAGGAAACCCTGCGCGGCATCTTCAGCGATGCGCCGATGCTGATCGCGACGCATTGCGAGGACACGCCGATGATCAAGGCGAACGAAGAGCGCTACCGCGCCGAGTATGGCGATCAGATTCCGATGCGCTTCCATCCGCTGATTCGCTCGGCCGAGGCCTGTTACAAGTCGTCCTCGCTGGCGATCGAACTGGCTAGCGCCTACGATGCGCGCCTGCATGTCCTGCATCTGACCACTGCCAAGGAGCTGGAACAGTTCGAGGCGATGCCGTTGGGCGACAAACGCATCACCGCGGAAGCCTGTGTGCATCATCTGTATTTCGACGATAGCGCCTATGAACGCCGCGATACCTTCATCAAGTGCAATCCAGCGATCAAGACCGAACAGGACAAGCTGGCGATTCACCAGGCGCTGGCGGATGGACGTATCGATGTGATTGGCACCGACCATGCGCCGCACACGCTGAAGGAAAAGCTGTCGCCGAGCTACTTCAAGGCGCCGGCCGGCCTACCGCTGGTACAGCACGCCTTGCCGATGGCGCTGGAGCTGTATCACGACGAGGTGTTAAGTTTGGCTCAGGTGGTGGAAAAAACCGCGCATGCGCCGGCCGAGTTGTTCGGTATCGTTGATCGCGGCTATCTGCGCGAAGGCTACTGGGCCGATCTGGTGCTCGTCGATATCGACAGCCGGGTGCGCGTCGAGCGGGAAGCCGTGCTGTACAAATGCGGTTGGTCACCGCTGGAAGGCGAGGTGTTGCGCTCCGAGGTCATCGCGACTTGGGTGAATGGCCAGCCGGTGTACGCGCATGGCCGGTTCAGTGGCGCGCCGGAAGGGATGCGCCTGGCGTTTCGGCGCTGAATGGCGGCTCTCTCATAAGGCTGCCAGTGGTTCGGCTGCAGGATGCCCAAGGCGGGGCGCTGGAAATACTCCCGGTATTTCCTGCTTCCCCGTGGGGCATGCCGAGGCCAGGTGGCCATGTACTTTCACGCCAGTGCCCGCGTTGTTGGCCACTACCTTTTGATCTCGATGCCATTCGCGGTTTTGTGTAGCCAGGCGCGAATGCGGCTATCGAGCACATCGTCCATGTCGCTGAAGAAATGGTCGGCGCCATCGATGCGAATTTGGCGGTATTGCGTGTTGCCGGCCTTGCGCGCCGCGCCGCGGCGCGCGCGGGCGGTCTGCCTGACGATGGGCAGGTCGTCGTCGCCGAAGATGTCGAAGACCGGGATCTTCAACTTGGCGATGGCCTGCAACACACTGTCGTCCGGGGTGTTGCCACTGGCGGACAGGCCGATGGCGACGAAGGCGCGTATCGCCCCGGGTCGTTGCCGGGCGAGATAACTCAGGCCCATGTCGGCGCCGAGGCTGTGGCCTATCAGAACGATGTTGAGGATACCGGCGTCTTTCAGCAGGGCGATGGCAGCGTCGATGCGCGGGCCGGCTTCGGGAATCAGGCGGCGCCAGGCGGATGGCGGCGCGTCACTGGCGGCTACCGGCATCTGTAGCGACAGGGTGGTCCAGCCGTGTTCCGCCAGGTCGACGCGCAGTGGCCGGATGATGGTGGCGCGGTTCGGGTCGGCGCCCATGCCATGCAGAATGATCGCCGCGCCGACAGTTTGCGGGGTGTCGGCCTGGGTGTGGATGGCGAGAAAGTCATGGCTGTTGGCACGCAGGGTGATGGCTTCGCCGATCAGGATACTGTCCTCGATTTGTTCGCGGATGCGCGCCTCGCGGCTGTAATCGGCGGCCAGTGAATAGCCCGCGAGGACCAGCAGTATCAGTATCGGCAGCGCATGGCGCATGTCATGGCAACTCGTTGACCGCGACACCGGCGATGCCAGTCTCGCCCTGGAAGCCCTTCACCACCACGGTGTAGTCGCCGGGCGCCAGGGTCATCAGGATGGCCGATTCCAGTTCGTTATCCGGCGCTAGGCCAACCGCCTGGATCAGGCCTGCCGAAGAGGTGCTGCGCCAGTCGTCGTTCTCGCCGATCTTCTGGCTGCCGGAAAATACCTCCAGCACAGGGTCTCGCAGCAGGCCGGTCAGTCCAGTGGATCCCATCGTTGGACCGAAGCCGCGTAGCACGACACTCTTTTCGCCGCCGCTGATGCGGAATCCGGCGATCAATACCTTGTCTCCGCCATCCACGAAGGCACGTGTGGCGATGGCTTGCAGGCGCATGTTGTCGGGAAGTTCCAGATCATCGACGGCGAGTCCGCCGATGCCGGCGCCGCCGTCGCCACCGCGCAGGATGACGGTATAGGGTCCGGCTGGCAGTATCTGGTAGATCGCGGCTTCTTTCGGATCGTCGAGTCCCAGGCCAGCGTCGATGATGCGCTGGACGTTGGCGGTGTCGCGCCAACTGTCGTTGTCGGCAAGCAGGGTGGGGCCGGAGAACAACTGGATTTCCGGGTCATTCAGTACGCCGTTGAGACCCGCGTTGGCCAGCGACGGCCCAGCGCCACGCGCGACGATTTTGGCTTCTCCCGTGCCGACGGTTTCGATGCCGGCAATCACCACGTCGTCGCCGGTGCCAACCCAAGCGCGCGATGCCAGGGTGCTGATGCGCGCTGGATCGCTCGCGTTGCCGCGCAGAATGTTCTCGATGGCCTTGCCGGTCAGTTCGAAACGTCCGTAGAAGTCGGTGCCGCCACGGTTCGTACAATTGGAGGCGCCGCCCCATAGGGTGCCGACAAGCTGTTTCGTGGTATTGAATAGCGGGCTGCCGCTGCTGCCGGGTTCGGTGGTGCCGAGGTTCCAGTTGACGTTCAACGGCTTATCCAGGGAAGGGGCGCCGAAGGCATCCGCGATATCGGTGATGCGGCCGAAACTGATCTTCTTCAGATCGCCGCTGGGGTGATGGATGGCGGTGGCGCTGCTGTTGATGGTCTGACGATCGGTGGTCCAGGCGGCGAAGCGCGCGCCGTTCGGCGGGGTGTCCAGCAGTTTCATCAAACTGAAATCGGAAAAACCTTCGTGCGCCAGCATTTGCGCACCGCCGGAGCGCGAGATGACGCTGGTGGGCGCCGAACCGAAGCATTCGGCGCGGCGAAAGAACCAGTAGGTGATCAGCGAGGAGGCGACCGTCTGATCGGAGATGCAGTGCTCCGCGCTGAGAAACAACGGGGTCTGCGTGCTATTGTCCAGATCATTGATCAGCGTGCCGGTACACAGAAAGCTCTCGCCGTTCTCGACATACACCATCTTCGCCACGCTGGTGCCAGTCTCGACCCATGTGGCGTCCTGGCAGGCGATGTCTTCCTGACAGAAGCCAGAAGCGTTGAGTTCCTGAAGATCCTTGGTGGTCGGCAATACCAGCAGTTGTGATACCTCTGAGACCGCCAGTTCGACCTTTGCCGGATCGATGCCGGCTGGCAGGTAGATCTCGACACCGGCGCGCTCGCCCGGAATCACCGGCGACCAATAGCCAAGATCCGTTGGCTCGTCGGGGTGCGCGCGGAAGTTTTGCCCCAGCAGGTGATGGATCCGTCCGCCGGTTGTCGGATCGATGGCCTCGTCGCCGGATTTCGTCTTGCCGTTCGGTGCGTAGAAGCGCAGTTCCGAGCGTGCCGGCAGGGCGATGATCTCCAGCTTGAAGCGGATGCCGACAGCGCCTTTCGTGGCGACCTCGACTCGCGCGAAATGGCCGCCGTCGGCGCTGCTCGTCCAGTTCAGTCGTCCCTTTTCCTGGAGGGACTGGGCGGCTTTCGGGATCGCGCGCGCGATTCCGATACGTATCGCGCCGTCGGGTCGGCGGCCGACCCGACGCTTTTTTGCCGGCGCGGCCGGTAGCTCGATCCGATATGGGCGAGGCAGCGCTTTTTGCGTGCTGGCGGGTTGCTTCAGATGCGGATCCAGGGCTGTTGCCGCAGCGTCGGCGCGCACTGGCTCGGAGGGAGCGGACAACGCCATTGCGCCCTTCCACCCGAGTAGACCGCCGATCAGCAGCAGGCAGGCCGGAAAGCGGCGCGTGGCGTGATGCGGGGTAGAATCGTTCATGTGGTTTTCCTTCCTTTTTCGATGGATGTGCGTGCGAAAAGGCCATTCTACAGGCGAGTGCACCTTGTGGGGATCTCGAAACATGCCATCCATGGAATTGTTCTCGTTGCAAAGAGAAAATGCAATACCATCGAAGGCTTCACAGAGGGTGACGCGGGCGCCTCTGAGCCGATACCCCTTGCCCTGGCCCTTAAGCTGATACTCCCGGTTCTTAAACCTGGAAGGTCAGATTCCTGGAGAGGGTGCGGGAGTGGTGCAGACAGAGTATCAGCGCCAGTTCTGCCGTGCTGTGGAGCAGCAGTCGATGCGCATCGAC
>JALSSX010000165.1 GCA_026984055.1 Sedimenticola sp.
CATAAGGCTGTTTTCCCCCTGGCTATAGCTTATTGTTTGCACAAATGTTATGCCATGAAAAACAGCCTTATTCAATTCTATCGGTGAGAAATCCAGGCTAGTAAGCGGTGGCGGCGGAAGCTTTATCTCCCTTGGCAGTGAAGCAACCATTCCCTGTGAGGGATGCTTTGATCCAGGCTGTCCTGGCCCCTGAACATGGCATGCTTGGTCGCCGGGAAATCTATTCACGAGTCCAGAAACCTTGTCAATTTCTCTATGTTCTGTGGGCCGAGACGGATGTCCTCGATCCTGCCAGAGCGCATCAGGATGAACGTGGGTGTCGCGCGGATGTTCATCTGCCGGGCCGATGCCAGATCTTCATGTACGTTGAGTTTCACAATGTTTTTACCGGCGTTCATCAACGCGTCCACGCGCGGCGTAATGGATTTACATGGGCCGCAGCTTGGGCTGTAGGCGTAGATGATCAATGCTCGGCTGGTATCGGCGGCGCGTAGGCCGCCGGGCAGTTCCTTTAGGGTTTCGCCCTTCATGCGTCCCGCCTGCCAGCGTGTCCACGCCATGAACAGCAGCATCGGGGTGGAAACAATCGCAATCAGGTAGACGAACCATGGCATGGCCTTGCTCCGGATAGGGTATCGACCTGCCATGCTATGGCGCTACGCGCGCGGGTGCAATCGCTATGTGATTGCGCAATTGTCACCAAGCGCGGAAGCGGGCATGTGATGATGCGAGCGTGAGCCGCTGGTGGGGATCTTGAAAGATCCCTTCCATGGCATTTTTCTCGTCGCAAAGAGAAAATGCGATTTTCTTTTTACTCACATTTTCCATCACTTATCGTGATCAAAAAGGGTGGGACATTCTTGTCCCATCACGGCATCTTGATTTTTCGAGATGCCCTGATGATATTCTGTCCTTGGCGTGAAAGTACATAGTCGGTTGCTTGTGATCCGTCTGCGGGAATGCTGTGAATACGTCCCTGTAGGCTTGGTCTCGGCATCACCCAGGGGGAAGTGGGGAATGCTGGAAATGCCGGGAGCATGTCCAGTGCCTTGTCTCGGGCATCCTGCGGCCGAACCAGGGGCAACCTTTCATCACTCCGGTGTTTCAGGTCTCGACGTGAGGGTTAGCCCGGATTTCTCACCCGTTCACTACTGCGACCACCCAATGCGTCGTGCTGACTGGCATTCACTCGGTCGGGCGGCTCAACGTAGTGTCGACTACGCCTGCGCGGCCTTCGGTCGCGAACGCCAGCCATCACACCACCTTGAGCGGTCTCGCTACGCGGCCCGGTGAGAAATCCGGGTTAGCTCAGCAGCAATGAGATGGAGCGTGCCGTCCAGTGATCGTCGCCCAGTGCTGGGCGTTTCAGGTCGTTCCATAGGGAACTGATCTGTTCGAGCGACAGGGCATTGTCTTGGAACTCCCGGGCCTCGCGGCGTAATGCCGCGATATAGTCGCGATTACCGACGGTATCGATCATCTGTTCCGGCGTTTCGATCCGGTGTCCTTGACGGAGTAACGCCGCCATGGCGTCTTCCAGTGGCATTTCGCTCAGTAGCTTTCTCGCGAGCGCCTGGATCTCGGGCGATGTTTTCGTGGCTTTTTCATCACGGGGCGTGAGTTCGGGCGGGTTGTCGAACAGCTTGCGCATATCGACGACGGCTTGCGTCGTCACATCGCACGCCAAGTGGGGGTACTCCCGGTTCAGTCGGTCGAGGTGGTCGACCGCGTCGACAAGGGGCTGTTTGGGTTTTAGTTTGGCCATGATCCGGTTCCGCTGGTGTTGTCTGCCGCTTCAGCTTGGCGGCCGGATGCGGGCAGAGTTGAGTCAGGTCGTGGCGATAACGTCTCGCTCAGGCTCAATCCAGATAGCGTCGTTGCCATTCTTGATACTTGTCGTGAACATGCTGGGTATAGTGTTCGACATCGTTGAAGGTGTTCGGATCGAAGGCATCATAGAGGTAGTAGTTGGCGCGCGGGTTCTGGCTGCGCATGAAATCGAGCATCTTTTCCACCACGCTGACTCCGTCCGGCCAGGCGAAATCGTTCTGAGATTCGTAATGGATATACACCGGGACGATCGGGATGCCGGTTTGCAGCGAGATGTCGAAAGCGCCATACCGGAAAGACTCGAACAGTCGTTTCCCCTTGCAGCCGCCCTCTGGATAGAGCGCCACCGATCGTCCCCGCCGAAGGGCATCCATGATTTGCTGCTTGGCCGCGCTGCGTGAGTCGCGGCATTCCCGTTTGACGAACAGCGTACCGGCGGCTTCGCTTATTTTGCCGGAGATCCACCAGTGGCGCACCTCTTCCTTCGCCAGCGAGGCGACATCGAACAGTGCGGGGATGCCGATGTCCTCGAAGGCAGACGGGTGATTGGCGATCATGATATACACAGGCGGCAACGGAGCGATATTCTTCTGATGCAGGCGCAGGTCCACTCCAAGGGCATGCACGAACACTTGGCTCCACAAGCGGAACAGTTTCGGGTAGAAGTTGTGGGTCCAGTCGCCGGGCAGGCACGCCAGCAGGTACATCGGCACGGTGAGAATGGTCAATTCGATCCATTGCAGTAGCATCCAGCCATGGCGCGCCAAAGTATAGAGCATGGGATTTTCCCGTGTTATCGATGTCTTGGAAGCATAGCGTGAAAAATGGCCTGTCGGGTGCCTGTGGCGCGTCCACGGGAGCGCGGTGTCTATATCCTCATGAGTGCGGATGGCCGCAAGCTGTCAACCCAATTCAGAAATGTCCTCTTTTCTGCCATTCAGAAGTGTCCGGTTTTGTGTGTCGTTTACGGGTTGGTTGGCGTATTGGTTGGTGTATTTGAACAGCGAT
>JALSSX010000166.1 GCA_026984055.1 Sedimenticola sp.
ATCCTGATGTGCATTGGTATTCCCATGCAGGTGGCCGAGATGCAGGGCATGCATGCGCTATGTGAAGCAGACGGCCGGCGTGAGCTGGTGGATATGCTGCTGGTTGGCGAGCAGCCGCCCGGAACCTGGATTTTGAATTTTCTTGGTAGCGCGCGTGAAGTGCTGTCAGCAGAACAGGCGGAGCAGATTCGCGCCGCCATTGCCGCAGTCGGCAGTGTGATGCAGGGCGAGCAGTCTGTCGATCACCTGTTCGCCGATCTTGTCGATCGGGAGCCACAGCTTCCTGAACATCTCAAACACTTGGTGAAATAAACGCATGACAACTGCAACAGCAACACCCCCTAAAACGCCAGCACCGTTGATCGATCGCCTGACCAAAGAGCTGGGATACCCATTGGTCGATCTGGGCAATATCGATGCGTTCTTGTCGTCAGCGGAGCTGACCGTCTTGTTCTTTACTGAAGATATCAAACGTTTTCCCGAGTCGAACGATGTTGCGGTTGTGCTGCCGGAGCTGCTGAAAGCGTTTCCTGCGCTGGCGGCTGGCGTCGTCTCGCACCAGGACGAGCGTAAATTGCAGAAACAGTATGGCTTTATGTCGTGGCCAGCACTGGTGTTTTTTCGGGATGGGCAATACCTCGGTGCGTTGACCGGCATCCAGGACTGGAATGTCTATCTGGAAGAGATCAATCGCCTGCTGGCCGCCAAGCCGACGCACCCGCCCACCCTCGGTATCCCGGTGGTCACGCAATAATTGTGGTCAAGCGACCGCCACCATCATCAAAGGCCAATTCATGACTGACAAAATCTACGCCAACCTCCTCGATATTCCGATTGTCGGGCCAGGCTCCCAGCCAGCGGAGGAGGGCGACAACAATTTCGACTTTATCGTCTCGCCGGGTGAAATGCCGGTTTTCAAACCGCCTGTATTACCCGAGCCGGAAGAGGTGCAGGACCTGCGCGAAGGCATGGCAATGCTGACGCAGTTGCTTGCGTCTCTGGAGGGCTATCGCGCGGGTGAGCCCGCCGTGGTGGTCGATATTTCGCATCTCGATCCGGACAACATCGATCTGATCAATCAGGTGCTGAATGAAGGCGAGGTGAGTGTTGTCTATGAGGGTGACACGCGCGTGCAGATTCAGGAGTCGGTGCTGACGGGTATCTGGCGCGTGCGCACCACAGCGCCTGATGGCGAGGTGCTCAGCGATGTGATCGAGATTGCGGATATTCCATCGATCGTCACGCAGAAAGCGTTTGCCGAGGCCTCCGCCCTCGATACCGACATGTCCGCGTTGCCGCCCGGCGTGCTCAATGCGCCTTCGCTGCTGATCGAAATCGATGAAAAGATGCGGGCGTGGCAGCCTGGCGATCCTCCTCATGTCATCAATCTCACGTTACTGCCGTTGTCGCCGGAAGATCTGACGTTTCTCGGCGCGCGCCTGGGTGTTGGGCCGGTCACGGTGCTGTCGCGTGGGTATGGAAATTGTCGTGTCGGCAGTACCGCAAGACCGAATGTCTGGTGGGTCAAATTCTACAATTCCGAGGATTCGCTGATTCTCAACACCATCGAAATCATCGATGTGCCGGAAGTCGCCAAGGCGGCGCCGGAGGATCTGGCCGACAGCGCCCAGCGGTTGCGTGAAATCTTGCAGGTCTATGGTTTGGAGGCACCGGATGCCGAGTGAGCGCAGTCATGGCCCGTTCGAGGGTTCCTATGGTGGTGATCAGGCACGACTGAAGGATGACGACCGGCTGGAATGCAAGATCTGCTGGCATGTCTACGATCCCGCCGAAGGGGATGAATACTGGCAGATTCCGCCCGGCACCCCGTTTTCCGCACTACCGGATCATTGGCGCTGCCCCGAGTGCGATGGCAGCAAAGAGCAGTTCATGGTGCTCAAGGACGACTGATTGCCCATGCAGATCACTCGAGACAGGCTTGTTGAACAGACGCCATCAGCTGTTGCCGCCCAGCTGGAGGCGGTTTTTACGCAAATTCAGCAGCAGCGCATGGCGGATGTGCCAGTGCTCAATCCGGCGCTGGCGGTTCATGCGACCGGCTTTCGGCGCTGGAACGACTACTGGCTGGGGGTGCTGGTTACGCCGTGGTTCATGAATGTGATGTTGCTGCCAGTTGCCGCTGCTGAGGCGGAAAGTGTTCGCGTTGGCGAGATACGGCAGTTTGTCTTTCCTTCCGGGCAGTATGATTTCGTCGCTGGTCATGAAGAAGGCATCGGCGATTATTTCAGCTGCTCGCTGTTCTCACCGATGTTCGAATTCGACAGCCAGGAAGTGGCCGAGTTGACCGCAGCGGAGGCGCTTGCTGCGCTATTGGATGAAGCCAACGTAGACACCGAATCGTCTGCTCGGGCAACAGAGATCAAGCAGATCTGGAAAGGCGAAAAACCCCGTCCCGCCGGCACGATGGGGGCCGATGAGGTAGCCCCGTTGCCACACAAGACATTGGGCGAACGCATGCAGGCGCCTCAGTCCCGGCGTGATTTTCTGCGTGGTCGCATTTTTTCGGATAGTGACACGGAGAAGACGGGCGAATGAATGAATCCTGAAGGTGGATTGCTCATTGATCTGGTGCTGGCTGATGACGGTTTGCATTGTGATATTCGTTCCAGCCGACCACTGGCGGCAGCACAGGTGTTTTCCGGTAAGCCGCTCGATGAGGTGCTGACGTCGTTGCCGATGTTGTTCAGTATTTGCGCCCGGGCACATTCGGCAACATTGGTTGATGCGATAGAAAGCGCTCGCGGGGACGAGGTGGACAAAACCGTCGCT
>JALSSX010000167.1 GCA_026984055.1 Sedimenticola sp.
GGCCAATGCCCTGTCCAGCTCGATCAGTACTTACGATGTGGACGATAAAGGAGCCGTAAAACTGAGAAATGCCAGGGCATACAAAGATAAATCAGAATTGCTGTTTTTCAGTGATAACGCAATAAGCGATGACGGCAGGCGCTATTTCCAGCTGGTCGGGAACAAAGGGCAGGTACTCGTATTTGATGTCCTGAAGAACGGGGATCTGCAAATGCGCGAAACCGTGGAAGGTCTACCAGAGCTTGGGTCGTATGGTCTGGCCACCATCTAGGTCTGTCGGTCGGGACAATATTCGCTTACTCAACAGGAGATATAACATCATGTCTGTCACAACATCGATTTTTCTGTGCCTGTTCCTGCTGGTATCGCAGCAGGCGGTGGCAGAATCCGGCACCGCCAAAGACAATGCCTATGCGAAAAAGGTATGGGAGGTGATGCAGTCACAAAACCTGATCGGTAAAAACCGGATGCGCTCGTTTCCGTTCGAGGGCAACCGTCCGCATGGCAGTATTCAGGAAATCATCGCCACCGAAGCGGTTGTCGATGGCCACAAGGGCCGCCTGATCGTCAAGCATAACTATGGCGCGGACAAAGGCATCACACCGCACAGCGTCTATGCCGCTGACGAAGCGCAGAACTATGTCGCGCTGACGATCATGTTTCAGCGCGAGGCGGGTTATGACGAAGACAACAACAACTGGTTCTGGGCCGAGTATCATCCCGATGGCTCGGTGATAAAGTATCAGGGGAAGTATCTGTCCGGGCGTTCTGAATTGTGTATCGGCTGTCACACGACACTGGGTGGTGCGGATCGGGAAATTCTCAACGGCAAGCAGCATTAGCCATCTGATCGGGCGATAGCCGAATCGCATGGCCAGCGGTCTTGCTGTGCGCATATTGGATTTTGAACATGAAGCAATTTGCACTTTCACTATCGGTGGCCGAGGTCGCAGAAGTCTGCAGACAATTCCTGAAGGACAAGGGGTTTAGCATGTTCTGTGAGATCGATCATCAACACAATGCATCACAGGTGGGTATGACCATGCCCGCAGCGCGCACGCTGATCTTCGGCAAGCCGGAAGCGGGGACGAAACTGATGCAGCAGGATATCCGCGTCAGTTTCGATCTGCCCTTGCGCCTGGCCATCGCCGAGGTGGAGGCGGGCAGTGTGCTGCTGCAGCCGAGCGCCAAGGATTTTTCCGGCCGCTACGACGTGGCGGAAAATCACCCTGTTATTGAAGCGGTGATGGGGCTGTTCGATGCGTTACAATCTGAACTCTCTCAACAGGCGGATGCGAGATAACATCATGGCTGATTTACAATTCAAAAACACCCGGTTCGACCCGGATCTGATTGAGTTTCATGACATCGCCAAACAGATGGCAAAGTCGGTGGGGTATACGGCACAGCTGTCTGTCGATAGCCAGCTGGCGCAGCTTTTGCGATTACGTGTGTCGCAGCTCAATCCGTGTTCGTACTGTCTGATCCTGCATACCCGAGCCGCGCATGATCAGGGTATCGCAGCGGAGAAAATTGCCCATCTCGCCAGCTGGCGGGAAAGCACGCTGTTCAGTGACGAGGAACAGGCCGCGCTGGACTATTGCGAAGTGTTGTCGGAATATGCGCTCGGTAATTTCCCGGCAAGGCACGATGCCTTGAGTAACTATTTCGATGAAAAAGCCATTGCAGAAATCGCCGCTATCGTGATTAATATGAACCTCTGGACGCGCCTCAAGCTGGCGCAGGGCGCGACACCGGTGATGCCGGAGCATGTCTGATGGAGGCCATCGTATGACTGAGTTCAAAAATGACCCCGAAGCCATCGCCCGGCTGAATGCCGAGCAGTATCGCGTCACCCAGGAAAATGCGACCGAACGTCCCGGCACGGGTGAGTATCTGCACAACGACGAACCCGGTCTCTATGTGGACATTGTCTCCGGCGAACCGCTGTTTACCTCGCGCGACAAGTTCGACTCGGGCTGCGGCTGGCCGAGTTTCAGCAAGCCGGTCAGTGAGGGTTTTGTCAACGAAGTGCGCGACAGCAGCCACGGCATGATTCGCACCGAGGTGCGGTCCAGCCACGGCGATTCGCATCTGGGTCACGTCTTTCCCGACGGGCCACAGGATCGGGGCGGGTTGCGTTACTGCATCAACTCGGCGTCGCTGCGTTTCATCCCGCTGGACGAGATGGAGGCCGAAGGTTACGGTGACTATATTCCTCTGGTAACAGGAGACGATCATGGCAGTTGAAAAAGCAATACTCGCCGGTGGCTGTTTCTGGGGCATGCAGGACTTGTTTCGCCAGCAGCCCGGCGTGCTCAACACGCGGGTTGGCTATACCGGTGATGACAGTGTGCCGAACGCAACCTACCGCAATCATGGCAATCACGCCGAAGCCATCGAGGTCGAGTTCGACAACGAGCAGACCAGCTTTCGCAAGTTGCTGGCGTTCTTCTTTCAGATTCACGACCCGACCACGGAGAACCGCCAGGGCAATGACCGCGGGCCGTCGTATCGCTCGGAAATTTTCTACACCAGCGAGGCGCAACGCGACATCGCCTTGAAAACCATCGACGCTGTCAATGCTTCCGGCCTGTGGCCTGGCCCGGTGGTGACGAAAGTCAGCCCGGCGGGTGATTTCTGGGAAGCCGAGCCGGAACACCAGGATTATCTGCAACGCATCCCCAATGGTTATACCTGTCATTTTCCGCGCCCGGACTGGGTATTGCCGGATTGATGCGCGTCGGTCTCGGTGGTGGCTGCCACTGGTGCACCGAGGCGGTGTTTCAGTCGCTGCGCGGCGTTGCACGGGTCGAGCAGGGCTTTATCCGTTCCACGCCACCGCATGACGCCTGGTCGGAAGCGGTGGTCGTGCACTTCGATCCGCTGGAGATTGCACTTGATGTTCTGATCGAGGTGCATGTGCGCAGTCACGCGGCGACAAAGCAGCACGTTCTACGCCACAAATACCGCAGTGCCGTGTATGTCTTCGACGATGAACAGGCGGCTGCAGCGCAGGCGTCCATTGCGCGCCTGCAACCTGAATACGACCGGCAACTGATTACCCGGGTGCTGCCCTTCGCCGCTTTTCGCGCCTCGCCACAGCGTTATCAGGACTACTATCGCAGCAATCCTCAGCGCCCTTTCTGTCAGCGCCACATTGATCCAAAGCTGGCGCAGATCCGGCAGGCATTTGCGCGCTATACGCTCACGACATGATCGCCGTCGCTGTAATCGGCACCGCGTTTCTGGTGGGTTTTGCCATGAAATACGGTGGACTGTGTACCTATACAGCCGCTCTGCAAATTGTTCGCGAACAACGATTTGAACGTCTGATGGCGTTTCTTGGCGCCGCTGGTTGGGCGGCATTGTTGGTTGTGCCGATGGCCTGGTTGCAACCGGATGTGCTGCAACTCAGCGCCACGCATTATCAATGGCGTATGGTGCTGCTCGGCGGTGTTTTGCTGGGGGCGGGCGCCTGGCTCAATCGTGGCTGTATATTCGGAACCTTCGTGCAGATCACCGGCGGCAATCTAGACTATGTGGCAACACTGGTCGGCATGGTGGCCGGTGCGGTTGCGGCCAAGTACGGACTGTCTGATATCGCAATACTCCGAACGGAAACCACGCTGGCTGCCTCGCCCGGCACACCGGCAATGCTCTGGTTGATGCTGGCGGCCTTGCCAGCATTGTCACGTACCATTGCCTGGCCTTCACCGGGTGCAGCCAGGCGTCTGTCATGGCAACCGCTGCCGACGGTTTTCGTCGTGTTGACGCTGGGCGCCGGCGGTGGCTGGTTATATGGCGCAGTCAACGGCTGGAATTTTGCCACGGTGCTGATGCACTATGCTTGGCGTGGTCTGCATCTCGTACCCGCCGGCCCTTCGGTGCTAGCGGCCTGGTGCGCACTGACCATGGTCGTCGGCGGCATCACCGCGGCAATCAGTCAGAGCCGTTTCAACTGGCAGGCGCCTCGCGTGAGGTCGTCAATGGCCTGCCTGGGTGGCGGCATGCTGATGGGGTTGGCTGCGGTCATTCTGCCCGGCGGCAACGATGGTCTGTTGTTGAGCGGCATACCTGCGATGGCACCGCATGCACTGCTTGGTTTTGCGATGATGCTTGCGTCGATGCTGCTGTTGCTTGCATTGTTGCCAAATGACAAGGGATTTTCCATCGGCGGCCACTTGGCGCGCCGATAATCATTCTTGCAGCGATCTGCCGGCATAAAATATGCCTGTTGCCCGGATCTAACAGGATGTTGAAAAAGTCCTTCCATGGACTTTTTCAACGAAGGAACCGGAAAATACGATTTCCCGGTTCCTTCATTTTCAATGACTTGCCGCCATCGAAAATAGCGGTACATCCTTGTACCGCACGCAGGCCGTTGAAAGATGCCATTTTTCAACGGCCTGTTAGAGATGCCCTCCACTTACCGCGGCTATCCGCTGACGGTGATGAACAACTTGGCCTGGCAACGGGCACGCAAGCAAGTGGGGGCTTCCGCAGATGTGGGTGCACGACCTCAAACACACCTTCAGCCGCCGGTTACGTGCGGCCGGGGTAAGCTACGAGGACTGGCAGGACTTTCTGGGACACAAGTCTGGGCGGATCGCCATGCACTACTTGGCGGCCGAACTGGAGAACCTGATTGAGGCGGCCAACCGGGTGTGCGGGGAAACTCCCGCACTGGCGTTGTTGGAGCAAAAGGCGGTTGCGGCAGACCTTATAACCGGATGATGTAGAAGTGAAAAATGGCGCGCCCGGCACGATTCGAACGTGCGACCGCCTGGTTCGTAGCCAGGTACTCTATCCAGCTGAGCTACGGGCGCTTGGCTCAACCCCGTTGGGTCGAGCGCGGTATTCTGGCGCTTACCTTGGCCTTTGTCAATGCCGAAATGCGAGAAAACGCGGTATAAAGTGCTTTTCTCCGGAGAGATTGAAGATGCCTGGAACGTTTATCGATGGTCTGGATTGGCGCGACGGCGAGGATTACGCTTTTAGCGCCGATTTCACGGGTGGCCAGTGGGCTTGGCAGTTTCTGCGGCGTAATCCGGCGTACCAGGCCGAATGGCGGGCTTTCATCGCGATCTGGCGGGCGTTGGAGCGCGATTATGGCCGCGCGCCGAACCGGGATTTCTGTCAATGGAAGAACGATCCGCGCGCCTGGGTGCCGGCCAGTAAATGCAGCGAGGGTGATTGCCGTATCGATCAGGAGAGGGTGTTGATCGAATGCGCGCTAGGCGCGCGTTGGGGCTTCCACAAGTTTCCGCCCGATCCGGCGATACGCGACGCGGTCGGCGCTGGTAAGCTGAACTGGCGCGAGAATGCTATCGAGATGCAATGGGTCGACGGCGAGCACCCGTTGTCGATCGACGATGCGGCACATGTTGCGTTGGCTTTCGACCTCGGTCTTCCGCTGAAGGCGCAGATCGAACAGGCGAAGCGCCTGTTGCAGTTGGAACAGCGTGGCCGGGTCAGGAAAGGGCGCATCGCCGCGCCGCGCGCGGCGGCTCACGCCGATGATTGGCGGCGCTATCTGCGTCTGTTGGATGGGCGTGCCGATGGGGCCTCGCTTGAAGAGATGAAAGCACACTGGCCGGACGTAGACGTCGCCGGGGGTCTAGTCGAGGCGGATCGGCTGCGTGATGGGGGGTATCGGCGGATGACGTTACTGCCGTAGCGAACTGTCATCGGGACCGCCAGCTCTTTCCATCGATCAACAGTTCCCGGATGCTGGCCTGGCCGTCGGCGGTAACCGATAGCCGCAGCGTCGCGCGCTTCTTTCGCGCCAGCGCTTCGAGTTCACTGGCTTTGGCCTCGGGGATGTAGAAGCGTTCGATACCGGCCTCGAAGCGTCCGTGCCGACATTGTCCTCGAATATACACTGTGCAGTCGGATGGCGTGTCGCCGGCGCTGAAGCGCCGCTCGGGTTGCAGGCAGATGCTGGCGTCGGGCAGATTGCGCTGCGCTTGGCAGGGTTCGATCCCGTAGTCGATGCGATAGCGCAGGTAGTGGCCGGCGAGTAGGTCGCGTGGGTCGAAACCCTGAATCGGCAGCACGACTTGGCGACCGTGGTCGCGTCGCCATTGATGGTTCAACGCCATGGCCGCGAGCATCACCAGCGGCAGGGCGAGGGCGACGGCGAGGAACAGGCGCCGGCGGGCCTTCATCGGGCAAGCTCACGGATGCGGGAGAACAACTGAATGCTCCGTCGCCAGAGATAGACCATCGCGATGATCAGCGCGCCGGAGATGATCAGGCCGATGCCGGTAGCCGCGAGTCCGCCAAAGGCCTGTAGATAGATGGCGTAGAATCGCACGCCGATCAGCAGGGTGAACAGCTGGAAGGCCCAGCGCCAGCCTTGTAGACTGCTGACTGCGAGTCCGCCGGCGAGTACCGTCAGCGTGACGATGGCGGCGCGGATGTCGTTGCCTTCGAACCCGCTTGGCTGGCTTTCGCCGGGGTTGAACAGCAGGCTGGGGTGGCTGGCGGCAAGCACCAGCAACACGACGACCGTGACAATCACACGGCTCATCGGGCGAAGATCGCGGCGCAACGCCAGCAGTAGTATCAGCAGTGCCGCCAACCCGCTGGCGATAGACAGACCGGGCAGTTGGCGCGGACTGGTTTCATGCAGCGAGTGGATGATGTCGAGCGCCGTGACCAGGCCCAGTCCGAGCAATAGCCAGGCGAAGCCGAACGCCCAGCGGAAACGCTGCCAGTTCAAGCTTTCGGACAGGCTGTGCAAGATGCCAGCGAATAGTGTGGTCAGCAGCCAGGCGGAGAGCGCGGTATCCTCGCTGAAGCGGTGAACCGGATTCTCGCGCAAGGTCAGCAGGTCGTTGCTTGCCATGCCGAAGGCCAGCAATAGCAGACTGGTCCATAGCCAGCGAGCCGGTTGCGCGCGGGCGAACAGGGTGATCGGCAGGGTCATCATCGTCCAATAGCCGAGCGCCAGCCAGGGCTTGCCACTGAGATGGTAGATCTGCGCGATCAGGCCAATGGAGGCCAGGCACAACACCTGAAAGAGCACGATCAGTGCCTCGACCCAGGCGTGACCGCCATCGTTCCAGTTGAGATAGATGCCAGCCGCGACCAAGGCCAGCAGCAGGAAGTTCGCGCCGAGTTTGATGGCGTCTGGTATCGATGCCCAGTTCGCGGCGATCAGTGACACGGTGCCGATGCCAATGATGCTCAGCCCGAGGATCAGCAGCGTTCGCCATTGCCAGCCGTCATGCCCGCGCCCGGATTCATAGGCGAGGATGCGTTGCAGGGTGTCGCTGTCGATTAGTTGCTGTCGCCGCCAGTCCTTCAGGCGTTTTTCCAACTTGTCCATATCGCTTCCGGCTGGGTGGGGATATGCGAGGAACGCGCGCGCCCCCAGGCTTTCATGCCGGCAGCCTAGCGCTTGTTGCCACAGGGTTCAAGACAGGCCGCGAGTTTTGCGCGATAATCCGGCATTTATTCGAAAGTAGCCCGATGGAGACAACCATGCCCGCCTACCGATCCAGAACCACCACCCACGGCCGCAACATGGCTGGCGCGCGCGCCCTGTGGCGCGCCACAGGCATGCGGGACGACGATTTTGAAAAGCCGATCATCGCGGTGGTGAACTCCTTCACCCAGTTCGTCCCCGGGCATGTGCATCTGAAGGATCTCGGCCAGATGGTCGCGCGCGAGATCGAGGCGGCCGGCGGCGTGGCCAAGGAGTTCAATACCATTGCGGTCGACGACGGCATCGCGATGGGCCATGGTGGCATGCTGTATTCGCTGCCGAGCCGCGACATCATCGCCGATTCGGTCGAATACATGGTCAACGCACACTGTGCCGACGCGATGATCTGCATCTCCAACTGCGACAAAATCACCCCGGGCATGCTGATGGCCGCGTTACGCCTGAACATTCCAGCGGTATTCGTCTCTGGCGGGCCGATGGAATCGGGTAAGACCTCCTTGCATGGCAAGGAGGTGCATCTGGATCTGGTCGATGCGATGGTAGCCGCAGCGGATGACAACGAGAGCGATGAGGATGTCGCACGGATTGAACGCTCGGCCTGTCCGACCTGCGGCTCCTGCTCCGGCATGTTCACCGCCAATTCCATGAACTGCCTGACCGAGGCATTGGGCCTGTCGTTGCCCGGCAATGGTTCACTGCTCGCCACCCATGCCGACCGCAAGGCGCTGTTCCTGCGCGCTGGCCGCTTGATCGTCGAGATTGCCCGCCGCTGGTACGAACAGGACGACGCCAGCGTGTTGCCGCGCTCGGTCGCCAGCTTTGCAGCCTTCGAGAACGCGATGATGCTGGATATCGCGATGGGCGGCTCGACGAATACCGTGCTGCACCTGCTCGCCGCTGCCCACGAGGCAAAGGTCGATTTCACCATGGAGGATATCGACCGCCTGAGTCGCAAGGTGCCGAATTTGTGTAAAGTCGCGCCAGCGACGCCGCTCTATCATATGGAGGACGTACACCGTGCTGGCGGCGTGATGGCGATTCTTGCCGAACTGAAACGCGCCGGCCTGCTACATGCCGGCGAGCCAACCGTGCATGCGGACAGCATCGGCGCTGGGGTCGACCACTGGGACGTGATGAGCAAACACAATGAAACCGCGCGGGCGTTGTATTCGGCTGGGCCGGGTGGCATCCCGACCCAGACCGCCTTCAGCCAGGATGCGCGCTGGCCAAGCCTGGATCTCGATCGCGAGGGCGGCTGTATCCGCGATGCCGAACATGCCTACAGCCGGGACGGCGGACTCGCCGTGCTGTACGGCAATCTCGCGGAGCACGGTTGCATCGTGAAGACCGCTGGCGTCGACGAATCCATTTTGACATTCAGCGGTCCGGCGCGCGTCTTCGAAAGCCAGGACGCCGCAGTAGAGGCGATACTCGGCGACCGCATCCAGGCCGGCGATGTCGTCATCATCCGCTACGAAGGGCCGAAGGGCGGGCCGGGCATGCAGGAGATGCTCTATCCTACCAGTTATCTGAAATCCAAGGGTATGGGCAAGGCATGCGCGCTGATCACCGACGGACGTTTCTCTGGCGGCACCTCGGGGCTGTCCATTGGCCATTGCTCGCCGGAAGCGGCCGAGGGCGGTAACATTGGATTGGTCGAGGAGGGCGACACGATCGAGATCGACATCCCGAAGCGTTCGATTCGCATTGCCGTCGGCGACGAGGTGCTCGCTGCCCGTCGCGAGGCCATGCAGGCCAGGGGCGATCATGCGTGGCAGCCTGTGGATCGTGACCGCCAGGTTTCCGAAGCCTTGCGCGCCTATGCCGCGCTGACCACCAGCGCGGCGCGCGGTGCGGTACGGGATCTGTCGCAACTGAAGCACCGGTAACGATGCAGTTCGTTTCCGCTCTGCTGAGTCATTGCCGATCATGATGGAAACATCTGGTCCGTCTGCTAAGACAATGACCTGGATCCATGGGGCGCATGCAGGCGCTGCCTTTCCATGCCGGCAAGACCCAATCCAAGGGCATCTCGAAAAATCGAGATGCCCGCGTGGGACAGGGATGTCCCACCCTTTTCGATCACGATAAATGATGGAAAATGTGAGCAAAAAGAAATCGCATTTTCTCTTTGCGACGAGAAAAATGCCATGGAAGGCATTTTTCGATATCCTTCAAACGTTGCCGGTTCGGGTACATGAATGCGGAAGGTAAAATCCGTGCCAGCAAGTACATCCCACAGCCGCACAGTGCGGACCACCGTTGCTACACACGAACCCGTGGAGCGGGCCGCGTCATGCATTCCACTACCAATCGTCGGGCCGGCGATATCACCGAGCGCCCAGTTCCAGTTTGATGCGTGATTCGCGACGCTGAACCAGTACCTGGTGTTGGCGCTGAATGACAAAGCCAGTGCCGAGATCAGTGATAGCCTTACGTTTTATCAGGAGTAATACGCTTGTCGTGTTGATCTGGCAAATGGGCGGGGAAATGAAAAACTGACAGTAGTGTGGATGCTGATCGCGAGGGTGGTCGCATCCGCGATGACGAACACGCCTACAGCCGGGATGGGTGGCGCCGCAGCGGATTGACGTTCAACCCTCAAGCTCGGGCAAGACGTAGCATGCACGACAATGTGCTACGTCCAGGCGCATCAAGGCAAGCGGAAATCCGCAATCCCAGAAAAGGTATCGCGAATCTCGTCCATGCGCGGCGGATAGGCCCAGGGAGGGTCGTCGAAACCACCATAACAGGCCAGCCGCATCACCCCTGGCTGATGATCCGAGCCCAAGCGGAAATAGAAATAGCGACTGATCATGGCCGGCGAGTAATCCGCGCTCGAACTCGCCAGCCAACGTGGTCGCCAGTCCATCACCACTTCGGTAAAGCCGGGACGCACGGCGGTGATCAGGAAGTCATCCGCGGCGATGACCTGGGTTTCTTCGCTCAGCGCGCATACCTCGAAATCGCAGAAAACCGCATACTCGTTACGCGCTCCGGTGACCTTGCCGTTCTGGATGAAAACTCGCGCCTGCCCGGGCCTGACCGTCAATGGCTTGAGCAGATGCAACCGCGTGCCGACCGGGAAGGTGCCGTAATAATCTTCATCGCCAGAATTCAGATTGGCGCAACCCGTTACCGTGACGGCAATCGCCAAGGCGGACAAGCGCGAGTGACATGGACCCATCTTTGAAAGCCTCCAGTGAGATCGACCTACCTCAAGCATTGGCGATGGTGGCGCGCTTGTCAATCCAGCGGGGGGGCGCGGTCGAGCGCGGTTCCGTGATGATATAGCTCATCGTCGCGAGCAAGTATCCCCCGTTTCTTCGTCGGGCAATGGGTGGCAAAGCTCGCCGACGGTATCCTCAAAGGTTTTGCCGGCCGATACGGAAGTCTGGGTTCATGCGTTGCCATGAACGCTATCGCCACGGCCAGTCAAACCCCGGATTTTTAGTGTGCATGCCATTTTGTCCCCGGCAAGGCGTGGGGGCGCGGCGTCACTCCCCGCAACGGCCTGTGTACGGTACAGGGATGTACCGCCATTTTCGATGACGGCAAGTCGTTGAAAATGAAGAAACCGGGAAATCGCATTTTCCGGTTCCGTCGTTGAAAAAGTCCATGGAAGGACTTCTTCAACATCCTGCTAGCAACCCCGTCGGGAGACTTCAGGGCGGGTGCAATCATTCCGGCGTATGGTTGGCCGTGGCTATACCTAATTCAATGGCTCCGATCTCGGCACCTGGGCACGCAATAATAAAGTTTCAAAATGTAATACTTTGTCAAATATCGAGAGGTTATATATAAGTAAATTAACAAGTACTGTATATTTGTGGCTTCAGTTAACAAGTTCCACGGACGTATAGTTCATGTAGATATGTTTGTATGCCACCTAATGCTATGTTTTTAAAACATAAAATTATGTATTTATGAATCATGGTCGCTGTTGGGCCGCCTTGCTCGCCAATACCTGCGATTCTGATAGGATGTAGCTTCACTTAGCGAAGGCAAATTTATTAAATTTTACTTTATTGCCTAGGCTGATGTGGCACAGAAATTAAATTCTGTGAACGAGGGCACGGAATATGGTTTGGCTTGGGGCTGGACGATCCTCTGAGGCAACGGGCTGGCCATGTTCCTTGATTAGCATTAACTTAAAAAACATCAAGGATATGAACAATGAAAAAAAACCTCATGACGATAGTGTTGGCATCGATGGCCAGCGGAGGCGCGCACGCGTCGCTGGATTTCGCGTTATCTGAACCGACACCCGCACAGGTGGAGCTGGCTGTGGATTATCTGCTGCACAACACCGTTCCTTTTCAGTCGATCAACCACACGTTGTTTCTCGATGCAGCTGGCCAACCCACTGGTCCCGCGCCGGGTAACCGTTTCATCACCCGCGGTTTTTCCGCAATGCCGGGGCCGGCGGGGTCGCCGGTTGCCGATTTGGAATTCTCCTTGACCTACGATGTCGCCGGTACCGTGATTGGCGGTAATCCGGCGACGGGCGAACTGTATATCGATCACGGACTGGCATTGCCCGGCGTGAGCAATCAGTTGGTGTTGTACGCGGATGCCACACCCGATGCCAGCGAGGACGACGCTACTTCTTACACCGATGGTGTCCGCCTGGCGACCGTGGAGGTGGCGTCAACGACGAACCTGGGCGTTCTGCGCCAGGGTGGTGGTACGGACAGGGTGACCTTCCGCTTGATCGATAGCGACCGGGACAGATTCGGATTGCCCGACGATTTCTTCATGGAGCTGTCGTCGGAGCTACTGTTTGGCCCTTATAACTTCGGCGCCTTTGGCTCAGGTTTCAACCCGGCGGTCAATTGCATTCCCCAGCTTGGGAATTGCAGCCGGGAACGCGGTGAGTTGACGTTTCATATGGGGGCGCCAATCACCGGTCCGGTTCCGGCGCCGTCGCCATCGGCCTTCAGTCTGCTCCTGCTGGGCATGGGGCTGTTGAGTTACAGGCGGAAATCGCATAACCAAGGCTGACGGATCTTCTCGCCGGCCATTTGGCCGTGACCAGGCTATCGGCCCGGCAAGCTTCCTTGTCGGGCCGATACGCTGTCACAGCGACGCGGTGGTTGCCTTTGATTCCATCACGGGAACGCCGTGATGAATACTTCTCCGCGGGCTTGGCCTCGGCATAACCCACAGGGAAGTTAGCAGGCCATTGAAAAATGGCATTTTTCAACGGCCTGTGTGCGGTACAGGGTGGTACCGCCATTTTCGATGACTGCAAGTCATGGAAAATGAAGGAGCCGGGAAATCGTATTTTCCGGTTCCGTCTTTGAAAAAGTCCATGGAAGGATTTTTTTCA
>JALSSX010000168.1 GCA_026984055.1 Sedimenticola sp.
CCCAGTCGAACAATTTGCCCTCGGGGGAGTCCAGACTCGCCCAGCGGTCATCACCCTTGAAGACATCGGCATAGGATTCGATATATTCCTCGCGCTTGATACTGGCCGCCATGGCTTTCCGCACCTCGGCTTGGCTCGGCCAGATATCCCTCAGATAGACTGGATTGCCGTCACTGTCGCTGCCCAGCGGTTCCTTGTACAGATCGATGTCCATGCGCCCGGCGATCGCATAGGCGACCACCAATGGCGGCGAGGCCAGGTAGTTGGCGCGCACCTCGGTATGCACCCGGCCTTCGAAATTGCGGTTGCCGGAAAGCACCGAGCAGACGGTCAGATCGCCCTCGGCGATCGCCTTGGAGACCGGTGCTGGCAGCGGGCCCGAGTTGCCGATACAGGTCGTGCAACCATAGCCGACGACATGGAAGCCGAGCTGTTTCAGCGGTTCGATCAAACCGGCTTCCTCAAGGTAACGTGTCACCACCAGCGAGCCGGGGCCGAGCGAGGTCTTAACCCAGGGCTGGCTACGCAGGCCCTTCTGGGCGGCTTTCCTTGCCACCAGGCCCGCGCCGATCATCACCGAGGGATTGGAAGTGTTGGTGCAAGAGGTGATCGCCGCGATGACCACGGCGCCATCGCGCAGCTCCAGGTTTTGGCCGTTGATAATCATGCTCGCGACGCCGGGGGAATCGGTGCCACGTTCCGCTTTCATGGCATCATTCGCGGCGATGAAGGCGTTCTTCGCCTCGTCCAGGCGCACCCGGTCTTGTGGCCGTTTCGGGCCAGCCAGACTGGGTACCACGCGGGAGATGTCCAGTTCGAGGGTTTCGGAGTAGTCGGCCCTCTGGCTGTCCTTGGCATGGAACATCCCCTGGGCCTTCGCATAGGCCTCGACCAGCGCGACCTGATCGTCGTCGCGGCCAGTCAGGCGTAGGTAGTCCAGGGTTTCGGCATCGATCGGGAACAAGCCGCAAGTAGCGCCATACTCCGGCGCCATGTTCGCGATGGTGGCGCGATCGCCCATCGGCAGGTGCTGGATCGCAGGGCCGTAGAACTCGACAAACTTGCCGACGACGCCGTGCTTGCGCAGCGCCTCGACGATGGTCAATACCAGATCGGTGGCGGTTGCGCCTTCCGGCAATTCGCCGCTCAGCTTGAAACCGACGACGCGCGGCACCAGCATGGAGACCGGCTGGCCGAGCATCGAGGCTTCGGCCTCGATGCCACCGACACCCCAGCCGAGCACGCCGACGCCGTTGATCATGGTGGTGTGGGAATCGGTGCCGACCAGGGTATCCGGGTAAGCTTGTAGCACGCCATCGTTCTCTTGTCCGAACACGACACGCGCAAGGTATTCCAGATTCACTTGATGCACGATGCCGGTATCTGGTGGCACGACCTTGAAGTTGGAGAAGGCCTTTTGTCCCCATTTCAGGAATTGATAACGCTCGCGATTGCGCGAGAATTCCAATTCAGCGTTCAACTCCAGCGCTGCGTCCGAGCCATGATTGTCCACCTGTACCGAATGGTCGATGACCAATTCGGCGGGTTGCAGCGGATTGATGCGGTCTGGGTCGCCACCGAGGCGCTTCATCGCGTCGCGCATCGCCGCCAGATCGACCACGGCGGGCACGCCGGTGAAATCCTGCATCAACACGCGTGCTGGGCGGTATTGGATCTCTTGATTCGGTTCCGCCGCTGGATCCCAGTTCGCCAATGCCTGGATGTCTTTGCGGGTGACGGTCAAGCCGTCTTCGTGGCGGAGCAGGTTTTCCAGTAGGATACGGATGGAAAAGGGCAGACGCACCCGACTCTCGATGGCATCCGTGCGATAGATCTCGTACTCCCTTCCGGCGACATCCAGCGTCGCCCTGGCGTTGAAACTGTTACTCATACCGCTGCTCCGGTGATTCTGAATCTAGGGCGCCCGCCGGGTGGCGACCGCGATACCGCGGCACCGCGTGACAGCGCGCGCATGCGAAAACCCGGGATTTTAACTGAATGCCGGCAATGACGCATGAAAAAGCCCCGCTTCCGAGAAGAAGAGGAGCTTTTGACGATAGTGGCTGTTTCCAGCCGCTTAGCAGGATGTTGAAAAAGTCCTTCCATGGGCTTTTTCAACTAAGGAACCGGAAAATGCGATTTCCTGGCTCCTTCATTATTCAATGACTTGCCGTCATCGAAAATGGCGGTACATCCCTGTACCGCACACAGGCCATTGAAAAATGCCATTTTTCAACAGCCTGTTAGTGTCGACCGATCATGGATTATTCGACTTCCGGCGGATGATAGCCGCGTTCTTCCATGCTTGCCTTGCCTTCTTCCATCAGCTCGCCGGCCTTGCTCTTGGCCTTCTGGTAGGTCTCGCTGGAGGTGACCTTCTCCTTCAGCGTGGCGGCTTTTTCCTTGGCGGCCTGATAGGCGTCGCTATGGGTGACCTTTTCCTTCAGATTGGCAGCGGCTGCCTTGGTCTTTTCCATGGACTCATGCGCCTGCTCCTTGGTGGTCTCCCATGCGGACTTGGACTTGTCCATCGCCTTGCTACCCAGCTCCTTGCTCTTGTCGGCGACGTTGTGCGCGACTTCCTTGGTTTTTTCCCAAGCGCCTTGACTCTTCTCGGCGGCGGTATGCGCCACGTCCTTGGTCTTTTCCGCGACGGAATGAGCGGCATCCTTGGTTTTTTCCCAGGCATTGGTGGTGGTTTCCTTGGCTTTGCCGACCAATTTATCGGTGTCTTCGCCACAGGCGGTCAGACCCAGGGCAACGAGGGCCAACAGGGCGGCTGTGAGTAATTGTTTCATGATCTCTCCTAAGTTATTACAACAGTATTACAAAGACAGAATCTCCCGCGAATAAGCGGAAAAAGACTATATCCCGGTTAGGCGAAAAATAACACATTTCAGGATTCAGTACCGGGATCTGCTTCCATCTGTTCGAGAAACGCCCGCGCGCTTTCGACCCATTTCCGCCGCCCGAGGATCAGTTGCTTGCGGGTTCCTCCAAGCTGGCGCCACAGCATGGCATTACGTATGCCGCCGAGCAACAGCGCGCGTATGCTGCTGGCCTTGTCGGGGTTTTGCAGGTAGACCGGCTCTCCGGACACCATGATGCGTGGTGTCACATTGCTGACATGTTGTGCATAGATATCAGCGAGTTGAGAGAGTGTTCCCATGCTGGTGAGATGATTGTCGTCGAGTTCTTCGGTGATTATGGTGATTTTATCATGTATCGCTTGAAGGTGGGTTGGCAAGCGACTGAGTTTACGTTCCAGATGCAATAATGAAACGACGTAGCGCACGATTTCCATGTCGCGCGCCTGCTTGCCCTCGAACTGGATCACCAGTTGCTCCAGGCCGACGCGGAGTCCGGCCAAGTCGTCATATACCCCCAGTACGCTGGGAGCCTCCAGTTGAAACAGGCTGTAGATGATCGTGCGTATCGCCTGGCTATCCGCGTGTCCATGTTTTGCTATTTGCTGGACGAGGAAAGCCGATTGATAGAGCGCGGCCAGCGCTAGCGTTCGATTCTTCATGGATTGTATCCTTCTTCTATGATACCGCCACCGAGGCATTCGCGATCCCGGTAGAATACGATGGACTGCCCTGGTGTCGCGGCGCGCTGTGGCTGGTCGAACATGATGATACAACCGTCGCGGGCATGTTGCTCAATATGACAGGTCTGCGGGGGTTGGCGATGGCGGATCCTCGCCAGCAGCGGCGTGCCGGCGGGCGGTGCCTCGGCCTGGATCCAATGAAGCTGGCTGGCGCGCAGGCAGCGCGAGAGCAGCGCGGGATGATCATGGCCCTGGGCGACGATCAGACGATTCTCCGGTATATCCTTGCGGATGACGAACCAGGGAGCTTCGGGCGCGCCGGCCACGCCGCCGATGCCGAGTCCCTGTCGCTGACCGAGGGTGTAGTACATCAATCCCTGGTGCGTACCGATGGCCTGACCGTCCTCGGTGTGGATCTCACCAGGACTGGCGGGCAGGAAACGCTTCAGAAACTCGCGGAAGCGCCGTTCGCCGATGAAGCAGATCCCGGTACTGTCCTTGCGCTCGAAATTGGGCAGGCCGGCTTCCCTGGCCAACCGACGTACCTCGGGTTTGCTCAGGTCGGCGAGCGGAAACAGGGCATGGCGCAGTTGGGACTGATCGAGCTGGTAGAGGAAGTAGGTCTGATCCTTGTTTTCATCCCGGCAGCGTAGCAGGTGACAGGTCTTGTCACCCTTGATGACACGGGCATAGTGGCCGGTGGCGATGGCATCTGCGCCAAGTGCGATGGCATGATCGAGAAAGGCGCGGAATTTGATTTCCCGATTGCACAGCACGTCCGGGTTGGGTGTTCGGAAGGCGCGATACTCGGTCAGAAACAGACTGAACACCCTATCCCAGTATTCGCTGGAGAAATTGATTGTATGTATCGGAATATCAAGTTTTTTTGCGACGGAACGCGCATCCTTCAGATCCTTGGCGGCGGCGCAGTAGTCGGCCTTGTCATCTTCCTCCCAGTTCTTCATGAAGACGGCGGTGACCCGCCAGCCCTGCTGTTGCAGCAGCAACGCGGCAACCGCCGAATCGACGCCACCGGACAGACCGACGACAACATGTCCCGTGCTACTCATTTTTCGAAAGCTTCGCCCTTGCGCCATGCGGACAGCGATTGTACAACAGCCGGTTGGCCGTTATCCCGAAACCAACTGTCGACTACCCAGTATTTTCCCGAACGGATGTCTTGCAGGCTTGCCGCCCAATGGATGTCGAATAACCAGGGCGCGCGCCGCACCCGATCGCTGGGGTGGTGCCAGCGCAGTAGATTACGATCCATCAGCAGTCCGAGGATACGGCTGGCATTGCGGGATTCGGCGATGCAGTCCAATTGCCCTGGCTCGCCGACGCGGGCGTTCCTCGCGCGGTCGTGGCGGATGGGGCTCTGCTGCCCGGCAAGTCGTTCTACCCGGCCGACGGCGAGGGCAATGGCAAGCCGCTCTTGCTCGGCTGTCACGGCTTTTCTCAGCATGGCCTCGATGTCCTGAAAAGCGTTCCCGTTGATCAGGACGGTCTGCTCATGCCGGCAGCCGAAATCGACACACAGGGTCAGCCGTGTGTCGGTTTCGGCGTGGGGGCTGGAAAGGCACGGCAGGAAGGAGAGCAGGCACACCTGGGTCAGGAATGATCGGCGACCTTCAGAAAAGCGCGTAAAGAGCGTGCGGAGCGAATCCATATATCCTTGATGCTGAGAGGAAGCGCCCGGCTTGCGTGCTTCGCCTTGGCTATACTGTCGTAGTTGCCGTACAGCAGCACATAATGGGGAAGGCCGTTCAGTCGATACATGGCCGAATAGAGCTGCTTGCGCGGCAGGCTGTGTTCGTTGATGAAGTGATTGAGCTGTCTTTGTGAAATCGCTGTGTACAGTTGGATAGTATAGCTATCGTCCGGCGCATGCTTCAACCAATCCGGAAACGCTGGCGGGATCTGCGCCGCGGTTTTCGAGACCGGCCTCTTCACGGCGTTGCCGCGTGACGCGGGAGCGGCGTTTTTGGGATGTGCCGATTTACTCTTCCGAATGTTTTTTCGCGAGCGCTTTTTCTTGAATTTTCCCGCGCTTGCGACATGTTGGTTGTAGGTGTCGATCGCCGAAAGCAGATGCTTGATCGCGCGGTTGTCGCTTTTCCCGAGCTTTTGTCGCTTCCAGTACTCGCGCAGATTGTGCTCGGCGCCGGCAAGATGGACATCGAACAGCTTTTTATAGCGCGAGGCCGTGGGTTTCGCCGATAGCGAGATCTCCATGTGACCGGCGGCACGGCCGAACAGATCCGCTCGGAGCGCGCTCTGGATGGCTCGCCCGCGGGCTTCGGCGTCATCTGGCGTGGCGGCAAGAACCCTTTCGTATTCAGCTAGCGCAAGCCTCCACTTCTGCTCGGCAAAGGCTTTGTCTGCCCGCTGCCGGGTATTGTCTTGCCTCGGTTCGGGACTCTCCGGCGCGGTGACGCAGCCGGACAACAACAGAATTCCCAAGGATACGAGTAGGGAAAAATGCAATGCCATGAATTGGCTTGACACCCTCATGAATGCGCGCGACCGCCGCGTGGCGCGCGGGTTTTACGAGAGTGTCCTCGAAATCGAAAGCGCCGTGCGCTCCCGATCCGCGCCAATCGAGGATAATCGCTTGTAAAATCGACGGACAAGCGGGAGTATGCGTCATTCATGGTATTTCCGGATCAAAAAAGATCGATAGAGCTGGTTTGAGATTCACTGAGATCACTGAGTTTGTGTTGCTGGATGAGTTCCTCGTAGATCTCAACCCGGTTTCGTCCGGCATGCTTGGCGAAGTACAAGGCTCTATCGGCATCGCCGATTACGCTGGAAGGGCCGTTCTGCGTGGCGATCTCGACCACGCCGATACTCGCGGTAACCTGTCCGATCTGTGGAAACGGATGATTTCCTATCATTTTCCTCAAGCGTTCAAACACCATGCGGGCGGTCTCGATGGACGGTACGTCGATAATAACGACAAATTCCTCGCCGCCATAGCGAAAAAGCAGATCTTCTTCACGAAGTGCGTTACGCATCAGGTTGGCGAGCAGGATCAGCACCTCATCGCCAAACAGGTGGCCTCGCGTATCATTGATCTGCTTGAAGTGATCGATATCCAGCAGACCCAGCCAATGAGCGCCACGATCTTCCCGGCGACGCCCGGGCACGCTTGCGCGATGCACATGTTTTTCGGTCATCAGTCTGATGATGGTTTCGTCCAGGGTTTCCCGGTTCAGCAGGTTGGTCAGTTTGTCTCGCTGGGATTCATCGATCAGGGTCAGATAGTTGGTGTAGATACGTAGCAGGCCGTGAGTCAGTCGCTGCTCCTCGAAACGGATGCGGTCGACGAACTGGACGAGAACCGCGTGGATTCCGCCGTTCTTGTCTTCTATCGGATAGACGACACAGGATACCTCCCCCACATGACTGATGATCTCTCCGCTTTCGACGGCCTCGACGATGCTATCCGAGATATCTGGGGATACCGTACCATCGAAACCCGGCGATTGCTCTGCTGTCCGTGGAGGCAGGTTGACGGCTTGGTCGATCAGCAACAACTCGATTTCCGGTGGAACGCGGACGATACGATACAGTCGGAGTTCGTTGCAGGTCACGGTCTCGGCCAGGGTTTTCACCAAGCTGCGTTCGATCAGTTCCCGATTCTGGTGGCGGGTGACCTCGGCCAGGGTGTCGATGACCTGAACAGTAGAGGCGTGTCGCTGCAAGTTTGCCATGAGTATTGGTGTCTGCGTCATATCTGAGCGTGGCTTTTGTCCAAGAGGTTATCCGAGAAAAGCGAGCCGCTAGCCCGGATTTCTCACCCGTTCACTACTGCGACCGCCCAATGCGGCGCGCTGCCAGGCGTTCACCCGGTCGGGCGGCTCAACGTAGTGTCGACTACGCCTGCGCGGCCCTCGGTCGCGAACGCCAGCCATCACACCACCTTGAGCAGCCTCGCTACGCGACCCGGTGAGAAATTCGGGCTAGAGCCTGTCGGTTGTCTCTGATTCGTCCGAGGGAACGCTGTGAATACATCCTTACAGACTTGACCCCGGCATAACCCGCGGGGAAGGGGGAATACCGGGAGCATTTCCAGTGCCCTCGCTCGGATATCCCGCTGCCGAACCACGGGCAACCTTATCTTGATCTGGGGCGTTTCCCCATCATGAGGGTTAGCGGCCGTATCGCCAGGGAGTTGAAAGCCGGAAGTGAAATAGATGCTATGCTGGTTGAAAATCACCCGCGGCGATATCCATGCCCGACGATGCGATTGTCTATACTATCTTTCTGATCTTTACCGGGGCGGCGGTATTCGCCACGCTGGCGCTGTTCGCGCGGCAGGCATTGCTGGTTGCGTATATCCTTCTCGGCGTGCTGTTCGGCCCTTGGTGCCTCGGATTAGTGACGGATCCCGCGGTGATCCGCAACATCTCGGATATCGGGATCATCTTCCTGTTGTTTTTGCTCGGTTTGAACCTGCAACCCCAGGATCTTGTGCATCTGGTGAGAAAGACGACATTGGTGACGCTTGGCAGCTCGTTGGTGTTCTTTCTGATTGCCGCGTCGCTCGCCCTGTTCTTTGGATATAACCTGACTGAAGTCCTGCTGCTCGGCGCCGTCGCAACCTTCTCCAGCACTATCATCGGCTTGAAGTTGTTGCCCACGACCGTGCTCCATCATCAGCGCATGGGAGAGATCATCATCAGTGTCCTGCTGTTGCAGGATCTCATCGCCATTGTACTGCTGCTGGTATTGGGCGCCAGCGGGGGCGGGGGCCTGCCGGTGTTCAGGCTGATCTTGCTGATCGCTTCGTTGCCAGCCATGGTGGTGTTTGCCCTGGTCGTCGAAAGATGGCTGCTGACGCCACTGATACGCCGCTTCGATACCATCCGAGAGTATGTCTTCCTACTGGCTATCGGCTGGTGTCTTGGACTGGCGGAACTCGCGCGGGCGGTGGGTCTATCGCATGAGATTGGCGCCTTCATCGCCGGTATCAGTCTGGCGAGTGGGCCGGTGGCGATTTTCGTGGCGGAAAGCCTGAAACCGCTGCGCGATTTTTTTCTGGTGATGTTCTTCTTCTCGATCGGCGCGGGTTTCGATATCAGCATGCTAGAGAAGGTGCTTTTTCCAGCGGTGCTGATTGGTGGCTTGCTGCTGGCGGCAAAGCCGCTGGTGTTCCGCTGGTTGCTGGGCAGGACGGGGGAAAACGCCGCGACCGGATTCGAGATCGGCTTCCGCCTCGGGCAGATGAGTGAATTCTCTTTGTTGGTCGCGGTGCTCGCGTTGGAGCAGGGCGTCATCGGCCGTGACGCGGCCTATCTGATTCAGGTCAGCACGGTGTTGACTTTCCTGGTGTCGACCTACGTCATCGTGTTGCGTTACCCGACACCCATCGCGGTATCTGAGGCGCTGCGTCGGGATTAGCATGAAAGTACGCAGTCGGTTGCCCGTGATTCGTCGGCGGGAAGGACGTGAGTACATCCCTGTCGGCGTGGCCTCGGCATAACCCACTGGGAAGCGGGGAATGTCGGCAGCATTTCCGCGGCTCGGCCTCGAACATCCCGTGGCCGAACCACGGGCAATCTTTCATGATCCGAGCTGTTTCGGCCCCATCAGGAAAGTTGGCCGGTCGTGGCATGAGGGATGGTCCATGGCCAAACGGCCTCCAGGCACGAATTGACGCACGCGCCAGATCCCGACATTCGGCTGGTCGTGATGCCGTGTCAAGACGCTTTCTTGCCAATCAGTTCGATCTGATAGCCATCAGGGTCTTCAAGAAAAGCGATAATCGTCGTGCCGGCGTTCATCGGCCCGGCTTCGCGAATGATCTTTCCCCCGGCGTTGCGCATGCGCTCGCAAGCAGCGCTCACATTGTCCACCTCGATGGCGATGTGGCCGAATGCGTTGCCGATCTCATAGTGATCGACATCCCAGTTGTAGGTGAGTTCCAATACCGTGTTTTCCGATTCATCGCCGTAACCGACAAAGGCCAGGGTAAACTGGCCTTCGGGATACGCCTTGCGGCGCAGTTCGCGCATGCCGAGCACGCCGGTATAGAAGGCGATGGATCTGTCCAGGTCGCCGACGCGAAGCATGGTATGCAGTAGTCTCATTTCGATCACACCTTGTAGTAGTCGCGATACCACTCGACGAAGCGGGCAATGCCTTGCTCGACGCCGGTGGTGGGATGGTAGCCCGTGTCTCGCACCAGATCGTCGATATCGGCGAAGGTCTCTGGAACATCGCCGTTCTGCAACGGCAGCATGATTTTCTCGGCCTGGATACCCAGGCACTTTTCCAGGATTTCGATATAGTACATCAACGTGACACGCTGGTGGTTGCCGATATTGTAGAGTCGATAAGGCGCCGTGCTGGTGGCTGGATCAGGTGATTGGCCATTCCAGTCTGGGTTTGGCTTGGCGGGGCGGTCGAGTACCCGGATCAGGCCTTCGACGATGTCATCAATATAGGTGAAATCACGCGCGTGCCGGCCATGATTGAAGACATCGATAGGTTCCCCGGCAAGGATCTTTTGGGTGAAGGTGAACAACGCCATGTCGGGGCGACCCCACGGACCGTAGACAGTGAAAAAGCGCAGGCCGGTAACCGGCAGCCGGTAGAGGTGGCTGTAGGCATGCGCCATCAATTCGTTGGCTTTCTTGCTCGCGGCATACAGACTGAGCGGATGATCCACGTTCTGGTGGACCGAGAAGGGCATGTCAGTATGTGCACCGTAGACCGAGCTGCTGGATGCATACACGAGGTGTTCGATGTGTTGTCGACGGCAGCCTTCCAGCAGGTTGCCGAAGCCGACGAGGTTGCTGTCGACATAGGCGGCGGGATTGCTCAGCGAGTAACGCACGCCGGCCTGGGCGGCAAGGTTGACGACCCGTTCGGGCTGATGCGCGCTGAACAGTTTCAGCAGGGCGTTGCGGTCTTCCAACGCGATTTCGTGGTTTTCGAAGTGCTCATGCGCCTCGGCGCGCGCTAGGCGGTTTCTCTTCAGGGCGACATCGTAATAATCGTCGATGATATCGACCCCGATAACCTCGTCGCCACGATCCAGCAAACGCAGCGAGAGGGCCGAACCGATAAAGCCGGCGGCGCCGGTGACCATGATCCGCATCGTCTGCCTCTTTAGCGTGAAAGTACGTAGTCGGTTATCTGCGATTCGTCTACGGGAACGCCGTGAATACGTCCGTACAGGCTTGGCTTCGGCATATCATGGGAAGCCGGGAATGCCGGGAGCATTTCTAGTGCCCTGCATCGGACATCCCGTGGCCGAACCGCGGGCGATCTTCATGATGGCGCGGGTGTTTTCCGATCATGAGAGTCAGCGTGCAAGCGCATGATCGACTGCCTGTGATTCGTCTGTGAAAACGCAATCAATAACGAACTGGCGCGCAGCACGCTGAACTCCAATGCGACTGGCCGTGGGCATATCGAAACGCCCTTCGTGGCGGTTCGCGTCGACCGCCTACAGGCGACCGTCGACCTGGTTGGCTGGAAACATGTATTTTACATCGTAGACGACATGATTGTCCTTGCCCAGCGAGCGCACCCAATCCAATCCCTTCTCGACGAATTGCTTGTGCGCGACAGCGGCGATGATGGCATCGTATGCTCCCGCCTTGGGTTCGGCGATCGGGTCGATGCCGTATTCGTGTTTCGCCTCGGTCGGGTCTACCCAGGGATCGTAGACATCGATATTGGCGCCGTAGCTGTTGAATTCCCCGATGATGTCCGTGACCCGGGTATTGCGGATATCGGGACAGTTTTCCTTGAAGGTCAGACCGAGCACCAGCACTTTGGCGCCGGAAACCGGGATGCCCTTCCTGATCATCGACTTGACGGTGCTTGTGACCACATAAGCGCCCATGCCATCGTTGATGCGCCGGCCGGCGAGGATGATCGCCGGGTGGTAGCCGATCGACTGGGCCTTGTGGGTCAGGTAGTAGGGATCGACGCCGATGCAATGGCCACCGACCAGGCCGGGACGAAACGGTAGGAAATTCCATTTGCTGCCCGCGGCGGCGAGGACTTCCTCGGTATTGATACCCAGGCGGTGGAAGATCAGCGCCAGTTCATTGATCAGCGCGATATTGACATCCCGTTGGGTGTTCTCTATCACCTTCGCGGCCTCGGCAACCTTGATGCTGCTGGCCTTGTGTGTGCCAGCGACGATCACTTGGCGGTACAACGCATCGACGAAGTCGGCGACTTCGGGTGTCGAGCCGGAAGTGACCTTCTTGATATTGACGACGCGATGTTCTTTGTCGCCCGGATTGATGCGTTCGGGACTATAGCCGACATAGAAGTCCTTGTTATACTTCAGGCCGGAGACCTCCTCGATGATCGGCACGCAGACCTCTTCGGTCGCGCCGGGATAGACGGTTGACTCGAAGATGGCAACATCACCCGGGCCGATGATCTTCCCCAATGTGCGGCTGGCCGATTCGAGCGGTCGCATGTCCGGGGTGTTGAATTCATCGATCGGCGTCGGAACCGTCACGACATAGACGTTGCATGTCTTCAGGTCATCGATACTGTCGGTATATGAGAGACGCGTGGCCGTTTTCAGGATTTCCGGCTCGACCTCGAGCGAACTGTCCTTGCCCGCTCTGAGTTCCGCGATGCGCGCGGGGTTGATGTCCAGACCGACTGTGTCGATGTGTTTTCCGAATTCCACAGCCAGGGGCAGGCCGACGTAGCCTAGCCCGATGACACCGATACGTGTGTTGTCAAGATTCATGGTGATAACAATCTTCTGCAATTATAGTGAAATGAATTGAGAGGCGCCCGGTCGGGGCGACCTGAAGAGGCCTCCGCCAGGCTTGGGTTGCCGCCCATGCCATGCGTGGAGCGGAGAACCGTTCGATCGCGTGTTCTATCGGCAACGTTTTTTTGCACCTGAGAAAATTCCCATGGATCTGGCGGCGAGGTAGCGCAGTGATGCAAAAACCATATCATTATAGAGTCTATCAACCCGGCGACCCATTCAGCCGATCCGCGCCGGCGCGTAGTCTATCAGAAATTCAATCCGGATTCCGCCGGGTGGTTTGCCTGTTAGCCCAAAGCAGTAATGTCCTCTTTGTCCAATTCTAAAATGTCCCCTTTTGGTTTCAGGAGGGGCCCGTGGCAGAGGAGCAGATTACGATGAGTCATTAAAGAGGCAGATCGATTGGGCGTCATCCGGCA
>JALSSX010000169.1 GCA_026984055.1 Sedimenticola sp.
GGTCTTCTGTTCGACGGGGGTTTCATCGGCATGGATGCCGAGGCGGGCGAACAATCGCCGGTCGGCATGCTCCTCGACATTGTCGGTGGTCAGCAGGCGATCACCGTAGAAGATCGAGTTCGCCCCGGCAAGAAAACACAGCGCCTGCATCTCGTCGCTCATGCCGCCGCGTCCGGCGGACAGACGCACATAGCTACGCGGCATCATCAGACGCGCGACGGCAACCGCGCGCACGAATTCGATCGGGTCGAGCTCGCCGGCATCCTGCAACGGCGTGCCAGCCACCGGCACCAGCATATTGATCGGCACCGATCGTGGATGCTCCGGCAGATTCGCCAGCGCACGCAGCATCGAGGCGCGATCACCGCGCGCCTCGCCCATGCCAAGTATGCCGCCGCTACACACATGGATGCCGGCGGCGCGCACATGCGCGAGGGTTTCCAGGCGGTCATCGAAGGTGCGCGTGGTGACCACCTCGCCATAGAACTCCGGCGAGGTATCCAGATTGTGATTGTAATAGTCCAACCCAGCCTCGCGCAGGCGTCGCGCCTGTTGTGCGCTGAGCATACCCAGGGTCACGCAGGTCTCCATGCCCTCGGCGCGCACCGCCCGGATCATCTCGATGACACGTTCCAGATTGGTGTCGGTCGGGTTGCGCCACGCAGCGCCCATGCAAAAGCGCGACGCCCCATTCGCCTTCGCCTCGCGCGCCGCGTCAACGACTTCGCCCAACGGCAGCAGTTTCTCGCGCTCCAGTCCGGTATTGTGCTTCGCGCTCTGCGAGCAGTAGCCGCAGTCCTCGGGACAAGCGCCAGTCTTGATGCTCAACAAGGTGCTGACCTGCACCGCGTTCGGGTCGAAATGCTCGCGATGCACGCGTTGCGCGTCGAATAACAGATCGTTGAACGGCCGACTCAACAATTGTTCGACCTCGGCCAGCGTCCAGTCGTGCCTCAACTCATTCATGCAGCGTCTCCGATTGGATGACGACATCCTCCCAGCTATCACGATTGATGCGCCGGATGTCGATGATCGACCAGGGAATCAGCACCGCCGCGAACACCACCCAGGTCATCAGGTAATAGATCAGCCCCTTGCCGGGGAAGAAGGTCGCCACAGGAATCAGCAAGCCGAACAGCCCATACAGACGATAAGCCGCCTGCTGCGTGTAGTAACCGACCTTCTCGTTCGGGTGATGACGGTTCATCGCATATACCAGCATCGACAGCCCCATCCATAACATGCCCAATGGCGGCAACAGTATCGCGACGATATTGCCGTAGTTGAAAAGCCTGGCGGTAGCCTTCGCCGACTCACCGGTAACGATCTTGGTTGTTTCGCGCACGCAATTCGATCCATACTGACAAGAAAAGCCCAAGGCGGCGACTATATCCGCTCAACACTGGCTGTCAACCTTGCAATCCAAAACAGTTTACGAGTGGATGGATATTATACAGGAATCCACCAGGACTCTCGCGGTCCAGAGCGCATCAGCCATGCGCCACCAACAGATAGATCACCAACAGGAATATCGCCACCATGGTACTGGTCTCCACCCAGTTGACCTTGCCGTCATCCTGTACCGCCTTCCACAGGATCAGCATGGAAGGAAAGCCCAGCAGGATCGCGCTGGTCGTGTGCAGGTCGATGGGAATCACCCCACTGGCATTGTCCAGCGCGGGAATCACCCCGAGCTGGGTGAAGACCGCCAACAGGATCATCGCCGCCGGCAACACCAGAAACGGCACCTGAGTGATGGCGCCCGAGGCGTTCGCCATCGCGATGCTGTACTTCCCCTGGAAATGCGCGGTGCCAATCATCACAAAGGCACCAGCGGCCGAGAACAGACTCAGGATGACCGCGCCGAACATCTCCGAATAGCCGGCCGCGGCGAGTTTCTCGACCAGTATTCCGGCGAATTCACCCACCGCCTCGCCACCGATGAGCGACACCAGCAGCCCCACCACGCCGAACGCCAGGATAGTCGCCATCGACATCCCCAACTCGTGCCGCCGCACCTCCAGAGGCACATCCTCCTCGGATTCCGGCCGGTGCGTCCCGGAAAAGCGCTTGATCAAGCGCGTGATGGCCACCGCCTGGATCGCCAGCAACACCGCACCGAAGACATAGAGGTCGATGGTATTCAACGACACGTTCACACCGCCGCGCACCTCGAAGGCCTTCATCAACAACATGATCATGCCAAGGCTAAAAAACACCCCGGCAGCCGCCGCGTACAGATCCGTGCTCAAACCAACCAGCGGCTTCGGCAACTGTGCGTTGCCCTCCACATCCCGGGGCAGCGCGCCAGAATACAAGCCGAAGGCCGCAGCCCCCACATGCAGGGTCAGCACCGTGACGATGAAGCCGATCCGAGGCGTCGCCGCCAGCACAAAGCCCAGCATCACCAACTCCGGAATATTGCTCGACAGACCCGCCATCGTACCCGCGACAAAGGCATTCATCTGCTTGCGCCTGGCGTAGCCATCCACCGCCTTGATCATCATCTCGGACGAAGCGAACACCACCATCAGACCACCGACCCCTAGGATGAAGGCATGCGACCATCCGATGGGTTGAATGAGAAAACTGGCAGCGCCGACCAGCGCGAGACCGCTGAGCAGCAGCCACAGCCATTGACGACCTTCATGTGAATCCGTGGACATGGAAAACCTACCGTCTATGGTCACGGCCAATCGAGCGTCGGATTTCAGCCCGCCCGCCATTTCGCGCCTGACAAGGCGCGACGAGGCTGCAGGATGACGCCCACAACGACGAGCAACGCCGCCAAGGGCGCGAGCGACAAATCCGACATTCGACTGGCCGTGACGTTCTAACAGGCTGTTGAAAAAGTCCTTCCATGGACTTTTTCAACAGCCTGCTAATGATGGAAACAACACCCCGCCGTCATGAAAGCCGCCAGCGGTTCGGCCGCGGGCGACTGACCGCGTACCGTCACGCCTACTCAGCGAACAGAACAGCGGAAAGCGGTTCAGGCTTGCGTGCCTCAACCCACCAAGAAAACAACAAATACTTGCGCTGAACGCGCAGTATAATGACTTTACGTGGAATTTTCTGGATGCTTTGCGTATCCACGAGATAGGAGCACAACAGATGCTGCGCGCTTGGTCGCGCCTCCTCAGGGTCCTCTACCCGGCAAACTGCGTGCTGTGCCACGCACCGGGCCGCGATGCCGACACCGGCCTGTGCCCAGGCTGTCTGACGGATCTGCCGCGTAACCGGACCGCCTGCCGGCGCTGCGCGATCCCGATCGGCTTGGGACACACGCTATGCGCCCGCTGCCGGCGGCAACCGCCAGCCTTCGACGCCACGATCGCGCCCTGGCTGTATCAAGGATCGATGATTCATCTGATTCACCGCCTGAAACATCTCGGCCAGCAACCGTACGCGCGCCTGCTGGGCCGACTGCTGGCAGAACAGCTCGCCGCGCAACCGACGCCCCGGCCCGAGTTGATCCTGCCGGTCCCCGCGCATCGGCTGGGCCTGCGTGAACGCGGCTTCAACCAGGCGGTGGAGATCGCCCGCGCGCTGTCGCGCGCCAACGGCATGCCAATGCGCACAGATCTACTGAAAAAGACGCGAGCCACCGCGCATCAATCCACGTTGACCCGCGAGCAGCGTCTGAAGAATCTGCGCAGCGCATTTTCACTACGCGACGAGATTCCCGCGCGACATGTCGTACTGCTGGACGACGTGATCACCACCGGCGCGACCACTCAGGAACTGGCCAAGCTGCTGAAACGCCACGGCATCGAACGGGTGGATGTCTGGGCGCTGGCGCGGACACCGTAGTCCGCCACTGGAGTCCACGCTCAGCGGATCATCGCGCCACGCATGACGTGTTCGATCTCGGAACGCAAGCGAACCACGCAATCCATGCCTTCGGCGATGGCCTCATCGGCGCGATGGAATTCCATCAACGCGATATGCGCGAGTTTCGGCGACAACAGGATATCCGGGGGATCACCCGCCAAACGGCTGCGGGTGATGCGATCCTGGGTGATATTGATGGAACCAGAGATCGCCTCGAACAAGCTGGGCGGCTCTTCCTTGTTGTCCGGCGGCCCGAACAAGTTCTGGGAATAGGCACTGACGGTGCGGCGAAACGAAGCAAACATGCCTTCGCCCCCCTCCTCATCCGGCACATGCGCGACGAAATGCTTACCGACCACATCGCCATTCAGGTTCACCGCGATGACGATGTCCGCGCCCAGCGCGCGGCACAGGGACACCGGCACCGGATTCACCAGACCGCCGTCCACCAACCAGCGGCCCTGGTACTGGATCGGGGGGAACAGACCGGGCAACCCCATTGACGCCCACACCGCTTCGAGCACCTTCTCCTCGGTGAACCAGACCTCCTTCCCGGTGACCAGATCCGTGGAAACCGTGGCAAAGATCTTGTCGAGATCACGGAAACGCATCTCACTGTCGCACACGTACTTATCGAAAAAGCGTTGCAGGCGCGGCTGGTCGATGAAGCCATTCAGCGACAGATTAACATCGATGAATCGCGCCAGCCCGGTGCGATTCAACGAGCGCACCCAGCCTTCGAACAACGCGAGATTGCCCGCCGCATAAGCCGCGCCGACCACGCCACCAACCGAGCAGCCGCAGACGATATCCGGCTCCACCCCGATATCGGCCAGCGCCTCGATGATGCCGATATGCGCCCAGCCGCGCGATGAGCCGCTACCGAGCGCGAGACCGATGCGGGGTTTGCGTTTTTTCATGGGCATGCATCCAAGTCATGATGAAACCAAAGCCACCGGATGTCCGAGACGGGGCATTGGAAATACTCCGGCATTTCCAGCATGCCCCACATTCCCGTGGGTTATGCCAAGGCCAAGCCTACACGGACGTATTCACATCGCGCCCGCGGACGGCCCACAGGCAACCGACAAGCGGCTTTCACGCTACACGTTGGTATTACCACATGCACACTATCATTCATCCGACAATTCACCTTACGGTGACTATCAACGGGATTCCTCGACCGACAGCGGCGCAACACCAAAGCCCGCGCGCCGGCGCGCGCCCCACTCGAACAGCCCAAGGCCGGACAGAATCAATAGTGTCCCGGCGATCACACTGGGAGCAACCGATTCCCCATTCAGCACATGCCCCAGCCACAGGGCATTCACCGGCGTGATCAACGTCAGTAAGGCAACCCGCGTCGCACTGACATGCCGGAGTACATAATAGAACATCGCGAAGCCCAGCACCGAGCCAACCACGCCCAGATAAACGATGGAAGCGCCGCCGCGCGGCGACACGGTCGCCGGCCAGTGCGCATCACTCAGAAACCAGGTCAACAGGTACAATGGCACCGCCACCAACAAACCGCCGGTGGTAATTACCAGACCATTCGCCTGATAACCGATACGCTTCACCAAGACCGTGCTCAGCGAATGCAGGACGACCGAGACAAACACACCGGCAACACCCAGCCAAGCCATCTCGGAGACGTGCCATCCGCTAGAGAAGATCACCGCCAAACCGACCAAACCCAGCCCCATGCCGAGTAGCTTCAACGGTGTCAAGGCGTGCTCGCCGAGCCACAGCGTGGCCATCACGCCGGTGACCACCGGGGTCAGACCAAAGATTACCGAGATCCAGCCTGACGGGATGAATTGCGCGCTCCAATAGACGACCAGCATCGCCGCGTAGATACCAATGCCCGCCGCCAGGTAAGTCTGCCAGGCACGCTTGTGCCATGCCATCGGCAGTCGCAGCAGCGCGACCAATGGCAGCGCCAGCAATACCCCGATCACCATGCGCGCGGTCACGCCGAACAGAAAGCCGCTACCCTGCCCACTCCATTGAATCGCCAACGGCGTTGTCGTCCAGATCAGTATCACGCCCAGATAGGCGGCCGGCACCGACATCTTTCTTCTCCCGATTATCGTTCAGCCAAAAAACAAAAAGGCCGCAATCCATGTGGATTGCGGCCTCTTCGATAGAGGGAATGCAGCACCGTCAAGCGGGGCTGTCACCCGAACACGCAATCCACCGCGCGCGCAGCCAGCGGACCGCGCTCGGAATCATTCGACGGATGACGTGTTTACAAGGATTCATGAGAAACGACCCTACACAGACGCGACGATGGCGTCAATACCGGCATCGAGGAAAATCGATCGCCCCCGCGCCATTTGGCGTGTCCGGCAGTCCCGCCGTATAGTCACAGCCCTTCTCTTGATAAAGAGCAAAGCAACCGCATGCCTGATCTGCACGACCTGGAACTGAACCTGAAATCCCCGACGCCGATCCTGGTGATCGAGACCTTGGAGGAGCAACGCCTGCTCAGCCAGTTCACACGTCTCGGTATCAAGCTGATGCAACCGGTCTATCAATGGACACTGACCGACGGCCTGCGACGCGCGGAATCCGATCCACCACAAACCATCATGAACACCGATACGCCGGAGCAGGCCCTTCGGCATATTCGCGCCACCACCCAGGCCGGTCTCTATCTGCTGTTGGATTTCCACCCATTCGCCAATGAACCGCTACTGACACGACTGCTGAAGGAAATTGCGCAGGACTACGACCAGATCGCGCGCAAGCTGGTGCTGATCAGCCATGCATTGGAGATTCCGCCGGAGATCCGCCATCTGTGTGCGCGCATGCATCTGCGCCTGCCGGACACGAATACCCTGTTTCAAGTGATTCGCGACGAAGTAAAACGCTATACCGAACGCCACGGCCACAGCCCACGCGCGGATCGCGACGCGGTCAAGCAGTTGGCGCGCCACAGCACCGGCCTGACACTGTCGGACGCGCGCATGATGATCCGTAACGCCATCGAGAACGACGGCGCGATCACGCGCAAGGACATCGAGGAGGTATTGAGCGCCAAGCAGGCAATGCTGAACCAAGCCGGACTGCTCGCTTTTGAGACCAACACCGCGCACTTCAAGGACGTAGCCGGACTCGGCAACCTGAAGACCTGGGTAGAACTGCGCCGCAAGCGCCTACTGGAAGGTAAGCGACACAAGGATCGACCGCGTGGGGTATTGCTCCTCGGCGTGCAGGGTGGGGGCAAGAGCTTGGCCGCGCGCGCGATCGCCGGCCAGCTCGGCTTGCCGTTGCTGCGCCTGGATTTCGCTAGCCTGTACAACAAGTACATCGGCGAGACCGAGAAGAATCTGCGCGACGCCCTGGAGGCCGCGCGCGCGATGACGCCCTGCGTGCTGTGGATCGACGAGATCGAAAAAGGCGTCGCTTCCAGCGGCGAGGACAGCGGCGTATCGACACGTATCCTCGGCACCCTGCTGACCTGGATGGCGGACAACCAGCAGGGCGTTTTCATCGTCGCGACAGCGAACGACATCCAACGCCTGCCGCCGGAGCTGATCCGTAAGGGCCGCCTGGACGAGATCTTCTTCGTCGATCTGCCCGCCCCCCAGGCGCGCCGCGAAATCATCGAAATCCACCTACGCAAGCGCAATCTCGCCCCCGGCCAATTCGATCTCGATCGACTGGCGGAACTCAGCGATGGTTTCAGTGGCGCCGAGATCGAACAAGCGATCATCGCCGCCGTTTACGCCGCCGACGCCAACGACACGCGCGCCGACAGCGACAGCATCGCGGATGAGCTGTGCCGCACCCGACCACTGTCGGTAGTGATGGACGGCCAGATCGACGCGCTGCGCCGTTGGGCCGCCGATCGCACCGTGCCAGCATGAGCCGGCATGCTCACGGCCAGCCGAACATCGAATCTAGCCCGGATTTCTCACCGGGTCGCGTAGCGAGGCCGCTCAAGGTGGTGTGACGGCTGGCGTTCGCGACCAATGGCCGCGCAGGCGTAGCCGACACCACGTCGAGCAGCCCGACCGAGCAAACGCCAGTCAGCGCGCCGCATTGGGCGGTCGCAGTCGTGAACGGGTGAGAAATCCGGGCTGATATGTTTTGACTTGCAAGTAACTGTTCCATAAGGGACTATGGAACAGTTCTTGGCCAAAACATCGGACTTTATGTTTTGACTCCTTAAAACTTGCGAATTCGTCAAAACATAGGGTCAAGCAGGCCGTTGAAAAAATGGTATTTTTCAACGGCCTGTGTGCGGTACAGAGAGGTACCGCCATTTTCGGTGACGGCAAGTCATTGAAAATGAAGGCATCGGGAAATCGCATTTTCCGGTTCCGTCGTTGAAAAAAGTCCATGGAAGGACTTTTTCAACATCCTGCTAGGCGAAACCAATGGATTCTGTTGCGCCTGAAAAAGCGCCAATCAAGCCGACAACGCGCGCTATAATCCCGCCGCTTGGCTGGTCGTGACGATATAATCCCCGCTTTTTTCGGATGCCGCGATGATCTCACCCACCCTGCTCGGCCAGTTGGCCGCCCTGCATGAACTGCTGACCACACTGCCAACCACCATCCCCGAGGGCGACTGCTACCAGCGCCATAACCCCGCGCTGGAATCCCTCGCCTGGTATCTCGGCCGCGCGGTCTATGTCGAGGCCTTCTGGCTGCGCGAGGTGGTCGCCGACGATGACAGCCTGACCAAGCGGGTGCGGCCGCTGTTCGACCCCAGACTGGCGAGCGACGCCGCCAGCATCAGCCTGCCGCCGCGCGAGCATCTGTTGAATTGGGCGCTGGAGATTCAGGAGGAGGATCTACTGCGTCTCGCCAACCCGGCGATGCTGCCGTCCCATCCTCTGCTCCAGGACGAACGCTTGATCAGCTTCATCATCCAGGAACTCGCACTGATCTACGAGCACATGCTACTGGTGCTGAGCGCCCGCCAACTGGCCCGACACGACACGGACTTCCGCCCGACTCAGACATTGCGGGCCGGCCACGATGAGATCGTCATGGCCGAGATCAACTTCGGCCACTACCGTCTCGGCGGCGATGCCCGCCACCCGCATTACGATAACGAAGTCCCCTCGCAAGTCGTCGAACTGCATGGCTGCCGGATCGCCGTCCACCCGGTCAGCAACGCCTGGTTCCTCGACTTCATTCAGGCGGCAGGCTATCAGCATGACGAATGGTGGTCGGAAGACGGTCTGCTCTGGCGCGCGCATAACGCCAGCGCACATCCCTGGTATTGGCGACTGAACCCACATGGGGAATGGTACGAAGTCGGTCTGAACGGCCCGCTGGGTCTGCCCCCAGACGAACCGGTCTCCGGCATCAGCCTGCACGAGGCGGAAGCGTTCAGCCGCTGGTTGGCCGGGCACAACAGCGATTATCGGGGCGCGGTACTACAACACGAATACCAATGGGAGATAGCCGCGCGCAACCAACTCATCGAAGACACCGGCCGGGCGGCCGAATGGTGCGCCAATCGCTTCTTTCCGTATGATGGTTTCGCGCCGTTCCCGGATATCGAAAGCCGCCGCGATCAGTTCGATACCTTGGAACACAGCATTCGAGGCAGTCACCTGCACAGTCAGAAAATTCTGCGCCGCCCGAGCCTGCGTCGCCATGCGCCAGCGGGCACCGGCTGGCTACTGAACACCACCCGGCTGGTGTTCCCACCGGCGTGACCCGGCGCAGGACGTGGCTATAAAGATTCGGCCGGGAATGACGCAAACCTCTGCAACGATACTTTGCGCATCCACAACCCCAATCAAAGGCCCGCACCATGAAAACCAGCTTCATTCATTCCGTGGACGCCCGTACCAACTTGGCTGGCGCGAACCAGCTCGAAGTTCTGCTGTTCACGCTGGGACAAGACGCCATCACTGGTCGGGAAGAGGTCTACGGCATCAACGTCTTCAAGGTACGCGAGGTAATGCACCTGCCGCCGATCACTCATGCGCCGGACATGCCGCCATCAGTGGAAGGCATGGTCAGCGTGCGTAACAGCATGATGCCAGTGATCAACCTGCAAAAATTCTGCAATGTACAGACGGAAAAGCCGCCGAGCATCATGATCGTCACCGAATACAACAAGCATATTCAGGGCTTTTTGGTCGATGCGGTGGAAACCATCCAGCGGCTTGCCTGGGCGGACGTGAAGACGCCACCAGCGATGATCACGCATCGTCTCGGTGGACTGGTGACGGCGGTCACCGAACTACCGGACAACCGCCTGGTGATGATCATGGACGTGGAGAAGATACTTGCGGATACCGCCGAGTTCTACCAGGATAACGGCCTGGACGAACTCGAACAGATCAGCAGCGACGAGCAACTGCGCGTGCTCTTTGCCGACGACTCCTCGGTCGCACGCGACCAGGTCAAGGCCACGCTGGAGCAGCTCGGCATCGAGGCCATCGGCTCGAACAACGGCGCCGAAGCCTGGGAAAAGCTGAACAAGCTCGCCGACGAAGCGACCGCCCAAGGCCGCCATCTCACCGACTTCATTCAGCTGGTGATCACCGATGTGGAGATGCCGGAGATGGACGGCTATGTATTGACGCGACGCATAAAGGAAGATCCGCGCATGAACGGCCTGCCCGTGGTAATGCACTCATCACTGTCGGCGGACGCCAATCAGATGCTTGGGAAAGGGGTCGGCGCGGATGCCTATGTGCCGAAATTCGAACCCAAGGAACTGGCCGCATCGGTCATCGAGATGTTGGAGCGCCACGCGCCACCGCAAGCAGGCTGAGCCGCGCGCTCAGGCGCTGGGATAGGCGGTGTGTTCCGAGCCGGTCATATCCCAGGCGAAGGTGCAGTCCAACTCGGCGAGCACCGACATCAACCCACGCTCCCCACCTTGCAAAACCACCATCAGCGGCGTGCGACCACCAAAGCGACGATGCTGCTGGCGCATCCATTGCGCCCCCATATAGGGGTTGCGCGGATAGGTCGTGCGCAACGCATCGGCGATACGAATCAGGTATTGCGCGCGACGCAATACCTCGGGTTCGGCCGGCAGGGCATCCCGCCCGGCGCGAAATTTCTGAAACGCCCGGGAACGCACGTTCTCCGGTAGACCCAATACCGTCTGCATCTCGTCGACACTCAAGCGCCAGCCGTCCAGCAGACCGATCGTCATGCGGGTCAGATCGATAAGAGCCTGATTGTCTTGTTTCGCTGTCATTTCGGTATCCGGAAAACGCTACATCATTCAAACGAATTATAGCGGAGTCAGCGGCACAATACCCGACAAGTTTACAAGGTAATCTCGCCGGACCCGTGGAAATGACTTAGCCCAGCACCGAAATGCGCCACCTCTGCGACGTTGGCCGGGAGCGGAAGTTCATCCCTCTTGGCAATGGAAAAACCTTCACCTGAGCTAACAGGCTGTTGAAAGTAACCGCCAAAGCATCAGCCCCCTTGAAAAATCCCCTGACTTACATTCCACGGCAACAAGGCGTCCAGTTTCTCCGCCGTATCAGCCTCGGCAATATGCCGCAGCACATGGCGGATATAGGCAAACGGTTCCAGCTTATTCGCCTTGGCCGTTTCAATCAGTGAATAGACGGTTGCGCTGGCTTTGGCGCCGCGTGGCGTATCGGCGAACAGCCAGTTGCGTCGTCCCACCGCAAACGGTCGGGTGGCCTTGCAGGTCAGACTATCCTTGGGTACCCGGCGGCTGTTGGTTTCCAGCCAGCTTTTCAGGCCTTGGAGCAACGCCAGCGTTTGCCGTTGTTGGGTTTTGTCTTCGGCGTCGAGATCCTGGATCTGCTTTTCGATCCGGTACAGTTTGCGGATCTTGCCGGTAGCCACATCGGCCTTGCTGACGCGATGGCCCTTTTTCTTTTGTAGCGCCGCTTTGCTCGCCTCGACGGACTTGCGCCGCACATGATCCCAGCAGCCCACATAGGACTCGCCAGCGACTTTGCGCTTGATGGTGGTGCAGCGGATAAACAGGCAAAGAGCGTGAACGAAAACTTCGGGGAAATCAATAGCAAAATGCTTATTATGGCACTGCATTTCGAAGGCAAAAAACCATATTATTGTTTTTATTGATAATATATTTGTAACTGCTCAGCTCACCACTGAAATACGCCATCTCTGCGTTGGAAAATGGTCATTTACATCTGTAAACTCACATTTCCCGCCTTGATCTGACACATTTCAGCGGCAATCTGAACAGTCACAGCATAATTTTCCTACTTGCTGAGTAGTTACATATATTTTTACTGCCCAGAAAGAATCAATGGGTTAGGGAGTTTTTGGGCGGGTGGGCTCTGAAGATGGGCTAAGCAGCCTGTCGGACTTAGCAGGCCATTGAAAATGGCATTTTTTAGTAGCCTGTGTGCGGTACAGGAATGTACCGCCATTTTCGATGACTGCAAATCATTGAAAATGAAGGAATCGGGAAATCGCATTTTCCGCTTCCGTCGTTGAAACAGTCCATGGAAGGACTTTTTCAACATCCTGTTAGCGCTAGCCCGGATTTTTCACCCGTTCACGACTGCGACCGCCCAATGCGGCGCGCTGACTGGCGTTCACTCGGTCGGGCTGCTCAACGTAGTGTCGACTACGCCTGCGCGGCCCTCGGTCGCGAACGCCAGCCATCACACCACCTTGAGTGGCCTCGCTACGCGACCCGGTGAGAAATCCGGGCTAGAAATTTAAACGATTCTTGGGTACAGCTTGTCACAGGAAAAATCCTTCCGAGCGTCTGTGTAAACAACTGAATTATATTGGATTACAAGGGTTTTCCACAGGGCAAACGCATATAAATCACCGAGAAAATAATACCTTACTGCGGTAGCTATCATCCCATGCGGCTTTACGGCGTTTTTTCGCCATGCTCA
>JALSSX010000170.1 GCA_026984055.1 Sedimenticola sp.
CCGACCGCCAATGTCGATGCCAGCGGCTGGGTCAACTCCGGTTCCGGCACTTCCGGCGCGCTGGAAAGCACCCGAATGAAACTCTACAGCGGCGGCATGGGGCTGCATACATCCGGCGAACCCTATAACGCGCCGAACCACGGCATAGACAATAGCAACGGCTTCGAGACCATCCTACTGGATTTTGGTCCAAACAACGAGGTCTCCCTGAATGAAATCTGCATCGGCTACGGTTCCGACGAAGGCTATGACACCGACATGTCGATTGCCGCCTTCACCGGCAACGGACCGGTCGACCTGAACGGCGCGTCCTACGATACTCTGCTAAACAATGGCTGGACCGATATCGCGCAACTCGCGAACATGCAGAATTACAATATGTACAACTTCAATTCCGGCGGTGTGAAGAGTCGTTACTGGCTGGTCGGCGCGTACAACCCAGCGCTGGATTCCGCGTCGCAAGGCTGGTCTACCGGAAATGACTTCTTCAAGCTGGAATTCGTTGGCGGCGACGTGTTCGATTGCCCTCCCGGCAGCACACAGCACGGCTGTGGTGGCGGCGGCGGTGGCCAAGTTCCTGTCCCCGGCACCCTGCTGCTGATGGGCGTCGGTCTCGCGCTGACAGGCGCCAGCCGACGCAACCGAAAGCAATAACAACAACAAAGCTTACCTTGAGCCCGGTCTTGGACCGGGCTTTTTTATGCGCGTAAACCCACGACCAAGCGACGAAGTATAGCCACGGCCAGCCAAGCGTCCGATTTTAACGCGCGTGCCATCAATGACCTTTCCCCACAACATCCGCGTCCTACTCACGCCAACACCCTGTCGGCGACACGGGCACAAGGATAGCGGTATTTCAGGGGCAACCCGGGTAGTTACGAAATATTTATGCTAACATTACCATTCGTTATGACTCGTTAGTTGGAGGAACCCATGTCAATCGAGCGTATCGTCCTGGCATTTGCCGGAACCGTCATCCTGGCCAGCTTGGTGCTGGCGCATTACTTCAGCCCGGCCTGGCTCTGGCTGACGGCATTCGTCGGGTTGAACCTGCTACAATCCGCCTTTACTGGCTTCTGCCCTCTGGCAACCATGTTGAAGAAGATGGGCAGGCATTCCGGCCACGCTTTCTGAGCATCGGCCCTAATCAGGCCACAAATGGTGCATCCGCAGCCTTTGACCGCCCGCCCGAACCTCATAACAGGATGTTAAAAAAGTCCTTCCATGGGCTTTTTCAACTACGGAACCGGAAAACGCGATTTCCCGGTTCCTTCATTTTCAATGACTTGCCGTCATCGAAAATGGCGGTACATCCCTGTAGCGCACACAGGCCGTTGAAAAATACCATTTTTCAACGGCCTGCTAAATGGTGTCGCTGTGACTATACCGGCTCGGCAGTGAGATCATGCTCGCTGGCGCCGGTGATTCTGACTTCGACAAAATCACCCGGTTGTAGATCCCATTCATTACTCAACAGTATATTGCCATCGATCTCGGGCGCATCCCAGGGGCCACGCGCAACGACATGCCGGTCATTCACCTCGTCGACCAACACGACCACTTTCTGACCCACCCGTTTTTGTAGCTTGGACCTACTGATGTCGGCCTGCTCCGCCATAAAGCGAGCCAAGCGCTCCTGCTTGACCGCCTGGGATATCGCGCCATCTAGGTCGTTCGCCGCCGCGCCGTCGACAGGCGAGTAGGCAAACGCGCCAACTCTATCCAGGCGAGCTTCACGCAGAAACAACAGCAAGCGTTCGAAGTCTTCCTCACTCTCGCCCGGAAATCCCACGATAAAGGTGCTGCGCAAGGTGAGTTCGGGACACTGGCGGCGCCATGCGGAGATCCTGTCAAGCGTCTTCTCGGTCGCCGCCGGGCGCCGCATGGCTCTCAGCAAGGGCAAGCTAGCGTGCTGAAGCGGCATATCCAGGTAAGGTAGAATCGCGCCATCCGCCATCAGCGGGATCAGCTCGTCGACATGCGGATAAGGGTAGACATAGTGTAATCGCACCCAGACGGGCAGTGCAGCAAGCGACGATGCCAGCTCGGTGATTCGGCTACGCACCGGACGGCCACGCCAGAAATCGGTCCGGTACTTAAGATCCACACCATAGGCACTGGTATCCTGGGAAACCACCAAGAGTTCCCTCACCCCACTTTCCACCAAGCGCTCCGCCTCTCCCAATACCTCGCCAGCCGGTCGACTGACGAGATCGCCGCGCAATGTGGGGATGATGCAGAAGCTGCATCGATGACTACAGCCCTCGGAAATCTTCAGGTACGCGTAGTGACGTGGCGTCAATTTGACACCCTGCGGCGGCAACAGATCGAGAAAAGGATCATGCGGCGCAGGCAGATATTCATGCACATGCATCATGACCTCTTCATAAGCCTGCGGACCCGTAATCGCCAATACATTCGGACAACGCTGAAGAATGGATTCTGGCTTGGCGCCGAGACAACCCGTGACAATCACCCGGCCGTTCTCTTGCATCGCCTCAGCGATGGCATCCAACGATTCTTCCACGGCGGCATCGATGAAACCGCAGGTATTGACGACGACCAGGTCCGCCTCGGCGTAACTGGCGCTAGTGACGTAGCCCTCAGCCCTCAATTGGGTAAGGATCCGTTCGGAATCCACCAGCGCCTTCGGGCACCCGAGACTGACGAAGCCGATGGTCGCAGTGCGCTCCATGACATCAATGCTCCAGTTGAAACAGAGCCGAGCGAAATCGCTTCAATATCTCGCCCCGCCCTTCGAGCAGGTTGAACAAGGCGATCATGCACTGTTTCGGCAGACCGTCGCGATAGTCCGGAGCATGCTGGGCGAGGTACAGCAGGTGCTCCAGCGCATCCTCATACTCATCCGCGATCACCAAGCTGCTCGCGAGTTGGAAGCGTACATCCGGGTCGTCACTGGATTCCAGTCTAGCGCGTAGCGCAGTCTGGTCCGCGTTCCGCACCCCTGTCCGCAGGATAATCAAATGGGCGTGCAAGCTGGCCAGTTCATCATGTGTTTTCAATTCATCTGGAAGCGCTTCGAGTATCGCCAAAGCCTCATCGATACGCCGCTGGCGCATCAGCAGCTTCACCATCAGCACCGGATACCGGGGCTGCTCCGGCATCGCCACAGCGGCCTCGGCCAAGACTCGCAGCGCCTCGTCGGACTTACCCGCTTGCCACAGTCGCAATGCGGATGCAATCGCTGGCTCCGTGCCATCGCCTAGATGTCGGTCGAAGATCCGCGCGTAGTCAGCCTCGGGCTGTACCCCGTGAAATGTCTCAATCTCCCGCCCATGCCGAAACAGCTTGAATACCGGCAAGCTACGGATATTCAGCTGGCTGGCAAGCCGAGAATTTTCATCGGTATTGACGCTCACCAGCAGGAAGCGCCCCTCGAATTGTTTCGCGGCACGTATCAGCAACTCACGCTGACGCAGGGAAGGTCCTACCCATGGTGCCCAGAAATCGACCGCCACAAGGCCACTTCTTGAATTCTGGAGCACTAGCTCATTGAAGTTACCCTGGGTACCTTCAAGAATAAAACGCGGATTCTTTGGCATGGGCACTCACGGTCTCGGCGGATGTTGGGAGAGGAGAAAGGCGCGGTCCACAGTATTCGGATGGCACGGCACACAAATAAAAATTGATCCAGATTAATTATACCCAACCAGATCAGGGCATCATAATATAGAAAGTTATAATAATAGACATATAAATTCATTATGACTTGTGTTTTTTATGTTAATACAATACGTTACAGCTAAACCATTGAAGGGATGCAGATCACCAAGGTCATTGTCAGTATGGAGTAACTATGTAATTATCCTTAGTCAGCTAAGCAATATCATAGCAGTCAGTTGCCGTATCCATGACAAAGAGATCAAGCATGAACAAAAACTCAAGCGTTATCGAGAAAGAGGAATGCTGCAATTTTGGCAAGGTATGCAACGACCTGCCGAGTATTTGCATTATACTTCAAATCATCGCGGTACTTGGCTTAGTCGGCGTGCTGGGATATCTGTTTGTCGCGCAGGAACTGCTCAGCTAACTCTAACATGATGGGAAAACAACACCCCGCCGTCATGACAATTGCCAGTGACGCGGCCGCCGAATGCCTCAGGTAGCGCATTGGAGATGCCTCCAGCCCCCCCGCAGGTTACACCAAGGCCAAACCTCACTGGGTTTCCGCAGACGAATCACAGGCAAGCGACAAGCGACTTCCACGCTAACCATTCCGTCCCGAAAGCGCTCTCATCTCAACCCGATGGCTGTCTCACCGCCTCCGCCTTTGACACTCTTCAGTACCACCGAGAAAACCCCACCTAACAGTTGGTGATCCACGAAACCGCAACGTAACTACTCAGCTCACCACTGAAATGCGCCATCTCTGCGTTGGTAAATGGTCATTTATACCTGTAAACTCACATTTCCCGCCTTGATCTGGCACATTTCAGCGGCAATCTGAGCAGTTACAGCATGATTTTTCTACTTGCTGAGTAATTACACCGCAACAATGTCCTACCGTTGTATTTCGCCGTCACTACCCCGGAACGATGGTCACAACCAACCAAACACCAGATGTGGTTATAACTCACATTCAACCGCCCATCGTTATATATCGACAGGATCAGCGTGCAAGACGATGTTATCATCGGATAAGCATATCCTCAGGTTCCAACACGAGTAGAACATCATGAATATCCTGCTGGCGAATCCACGCGGTTTCTGCGCGGGTGTCGACCGTGCCATTGAGATTGTAGAGCGCGCATTGGAGATCTATGGTGCGCCGATCTATGTCCGACACGAGGTTGTGCATAACCGTTTCGTCGTGGATACGCTACGCGAAGCCGGCGCGGTTTTCGTCGCCGAGGTAAGCGACGTACCCGACGGGGGAACGGTTGTCTTCAGCGCGCATGGTGTATCCCAGGCCGTGCGCGAGGAGGCGGAAAATCGTCAGCTACAGATATTCGACGCCACCTGTCCACTGGTAACCAAGGTACATCTGGAGGTCGCGCGTTACTGTCGTAACCACATAGAGGTCATACTGATCGGGCACCGCGGCCATCCCGAGGTGGAAGGCACGATGGGTCAGTATCGCTGCGAGAACCAACCCGGCAGCGGCATCTACCTGATCGAAACCACAACCGACGTGGATAAACTGGAGGTAAGGAATCCCGATAAGTTAGCCTACGTCACTCAAACCACCTTATCCGTCGATGACACCAGCAGGGTCATTGACGCGCTGAAGATACGTTTTCCGGGCATAAATGGCCCAAAAAAAGATGATATCTGCTATGCTACGCAGAACCGTCAGAACGCAGTGAAGAAACTGGCGCAAAGCTGCGATGTGGTACTTGTGGTAGGTTCCCCGAACAGCTCCAACTCCAATCGTCTCAGGGAGATCGTGGAACATCAGGGCCATCCAGCTTACCTGATAGACGGAGCTGAGGATATTCAGCCGGAGTGGCTGACATCAGCAAAAAGTGTGGGCGTAACTGCGGGAGCCTCGGCACCAGAGGTGTTGGTCAGTCAGGTCACGGATCGTCTGAAATTCTGGGGGGCGAAACATATCAAGGAAATCAGCGGCCGTACTGAATCCATGTTCTTCTCGCTGCCGAAGCCACTCCGCAAGCCCGATCACCAGAGCGGATAGCCATTACCAACAGGCATCGCCCAAGGTGCCATTTCCCGTTTTGGCGCCAAGGTGGTCGACAAAGAAGCCTGTGCAGGCTGAATCGCCCGCCTGTGGCCCGCCTGCTTTCGGCGTCACGCTTACGGTAAAACGAGTTCCTCCATTCGTGACATTAACGGCAAAATCATAGTACCTCGCCACGGATGTGGCTGCGTTCGCATTCCATTCGGCGTTGTCCAGTCCCAGGTTGGCGATATCCGTCAAGCTGTTATTGGCCACTGCCAGATAGACACCACGGCGACTCCGATACTGCTCCTCCGCCAAGGCCAGCTTGGTTGCCGCCGCCTTGGCCTCCACGCGACGGGATTTTTGCATCTGCGAGGTATAGATTGGATAGGCAACGGCGGCCAGAATCGACAGAATCGCCACCGTCACCATCAGTTCGATCAGCGTCAACCCCGCCAATCTACGCACCGTCACGCCCCCTATGCTTCGCCCGAGTCAGAATACGTATCTCGGTGACCTCCCGGGAACCATCCTTTCGACTAGAGAACCCGAGTCGCACGACATCACCCGGATGAACCTCCGACAAGGTACCCCACCGCGTCTTACTCAGATACACTCTGACATTGGGGGCAATGTGATAGGCAACATCATTAAGCACCATCACTCGTTCCTTTCTATTGATGCTGCCGACGCTTCCCAATCCAGGTATCCTCACCGGAGCCACATATACATTGGGCACCCCACCCGCCACCTGAATCAAACCCGACAACACATCAGTTCGAACAAGAGAGTGTTCCGCTTGACCAACAGCAGGTGCAATAACAGACAGAATGCCGGCTAACCACAGATATCGACTGAACATAACCTGATACTCTCCTAATACGAAACTAAAAATTGTAACGCCCCCAGGCGCTACGTAGACCATTCTGGCTGATACCCTGGATGGCACGGGACTCGGTACTGACCCCATTCGTGCTATCAATGGGCAACAACGCCAAGCCGCCACCATGCCCACCGGTGACAATCGTAGGCTGCCAATAGATTTTATCGCCCGAATGCACACCCCCTACACCATGCCCGCCTATCTTATCATCAGCGTTGAACACCTTATCTCCATTGACATCCAGTACGGGAGAATCTGGCCTGCCGCCGGTAACATAGTTCGCCACCATCAACCAACTGGTGCCGGCGGAATCGCACACATTTGCCGTCGCGCCAGCGGCGGTCGGCGTAACCGTCGTCCATACCACAACATCGCCGAACAATAAGGGCCGGGTAATACCTCGTTCTCCATCCTCAATATAATCAATAAACCATCCTTTTGCAGGGTTGGTCGTTGCGGAATAATCGACCGGATTATTACTCAACTTACGTATGTCGTAAGTAACTCCTCCCACCGTTTTTGTCGTCTGTGTGATCGTTTGTTCAACGAGATCAGAACGGGTCTTGGCCGTGGAAGAGCCATCATCCCAAACCGTATAAAAGCTGTGCTTGGTAGCATCCGACTCATCAAGCTTCGCCAACAGTTGCCCGGTACTGAAACTCACCAACAGGTTCGGCGCCGTAGACTCACTCCGCATATTCGGATGCTTGGCCACCGATGGTTGAGAGGTTATTGGCGCAAGGGCACCGCTAGCAGTCTGAACCGTGATCAATCTACGTCGGCTGCTGCTCCAGTTCGAGGGTGTCTGGCTTCTCAAATCAAAGACCCACAGATTACCTTTTGCGTCACCGGCATAGACATAATCAGCCGCGCCATTCCCACTGACATCAACAACCGTCGGTGAAGACATACCATTACAGTCACTCGCTACATCGCTGCAATCACCACCAACGACGGAGCCAACCCCGGAATCCAACGTGGCGATCAGGCTACCATCCTCCAGTTTGATGACAAAAATTTTAGCCCTGCCATCTTTCGTATTGTGGTATCCATTGCCGACAATAACCGCCCAATCTCGAGCGGCATTGTTCAATTGAACAATCGTTGGCTGAGCATATGAAAATCCCATATCAGTTGGGTCGTTCGGGTGGCTCGGATCTATATGGTCGAACTCCCAAAGCACCTTGGAAGGCGCCGTGCTCGGATCACCCAACACATCTGGATCAGTAATATCCAAAGCAAACAACCCTTTTCCGCCACCGCCAAGCGCACCAACGAGCACTGTATGCCACTCGCCTAAAAAATAAGCATCGCCCGCCGCGATCGTCTGATCGACATAATAACGATGCTCATAGTCCTGCTGCGCGAGCCAATGGTATCCCAAGCGATTTTTATCGGAGAACAACAGCTTTGGCAGGTAGGCAAACAACTCCTGCCCTTTATCCGACCCATTTCCAGCATTGAACGCATGCAACATACCATCATTGCTACCCACATAGACTACAGGGGTACGGTTGACGCGAAGCGGGTCATTTTTCCACACACCATAAGCATTATTGCTATCTTTTATCGGCGAAGTCGGCCGACCGACAAAAACCGGCGATGAATGAATGATATCGCCAAGAAAATGCCCTCCACGTTTACGGAAACCAAGCAAATTCGGACCCACGCCTTCGTTTGACGCATCCCCGTGGAAATAAGCAATCAGCTCTCGTAGAAAATCTCCCCGGCCAGGATCCGATAGTGGCGCATTGAACAGCAAATCATCGACCTGCGCCTGACTTAGATCAACCGAAGGATTAAGGCTGGTGTAGTCTTGCGGCATCTGGAAAAGAACACCGTTCGAGCCGTTATAGGTCAACAAGGTCCGGGATGACCACCCTTGATTATTTATCCGCGCCCCCAGCAGGTCATGCGCATCCCATATCGGCGTCGCGTTGACACCACCAGAACTGACCGCGTAGGCGCTCAACGAACCCGACCAATCGGCGGGATTGAAGCCCGCCTGAAATACTTTGCCACCGGATTGGATACTGGTCGAACTGACGGCGACAGCTGCTGCCGCCGAAGACGTGCGATCTTGAATATCCTGGAATACGCTTCTCAATGCGGATATCAACGAGCCTGCACTATACGCACTCAGATACCGCCCGCGCCCATTCCAGGCGGCATGGTACATATCATCAGCACTTTGAGCCACAGAAACCGGATGATTGTTGCCTGGAACGTTCCAGGCAAAGGGCGTCGTCGCATCCGACGGCTGCGTAGCTGGATCCACACTACCTGTCAAACCAAAGGCGATCGTGTAGGTTACCATGTGTTGAGCGGGGTTACTGTCCGTTCTGTTCCGCCCCAGATCAATGGGCACGAACTGCCCCGGATGCAGCGGATCCGGAGGCAGCACCCGATTTGCCAAGCCAGTCGAAAGGTCTCGCTGATAATAATACATCGCAATATCAGCCAACGTACGGTTAGCCGCATCCGCGTAGGACGCGCCATTATAGGAAGTAACTGGAGCAGTATCGGCATTTGAGAACAAACCACTATTGAAATTTCCGTTACTCTGACCGTCGGAGAATAGCAAGGTAAAATTTTGCTGGCATTCACCACCATCAACGGCGGAGAGCAACGGTTGCGCTGGATTCAAGTTGCCGCCACCAAATAATCCCTGCGTATGCACTACACCATTAGGATAAGCAGAAGAGGATGCAGTATAAGTTGTTACCGTATTCTGAGCGAACCCGGAAAAATAACGCCCGGCATTATCTAAGGCCGCGCGCAATGGTGTACCACCATCCGACTTCATGCGAAACAAATTATTTAACAAAGCCTGCTTATTGGCCCTCGCCAACGCAATGTCTGCAGCCGGCCTACCCACTGACAGATCATCCATATCCTTGACCGGTACTCCTGCCCCGCCCGCATGCAGTTGATCGTGGGAATCACGCCTGAAATGGAGATTAATGCCGCTCAGACCAACCCTTTCCTTGGAATTCCAAATCACCTCGGAGATCGCTTTTTTCATTACATATTCACGCTTCCGGTAATAGCTAAACCAATTTGCATAATTGGTTTGGGAGTTAGGGCTAGAAGGGCTATTGCTGATTAGCGGCAACGCAGCGACCAATTCACTGGTCAAACATTCACCTTGTTCCGGGATTCCGTTATGATTGGCATCCACCCAGTTAAAATAGGATTTTCCACCAACCGCTACGCGAAGCCGTCCGTTCGAAGGCTCGAAAACCAAGTTTTCCGGCGACGTAGAAGGCAATGGATTACCAAACGAATGGACCGAGCCATTCCATGTCCCATATTGAACGTTCCCAGTATTATCCAGCTCCGGGTTAAAAGCACTCAGCGAAAGCCAGTTATTGGAGCCAATGGGCAAATTCAGCTCCCAGCCGGACGCCGCCGTGTACCGGTAATTAATATCCTTCCATTTGAGTCCGTTTGGTGCTAGACCGGAGCCAAAAACACCCGATGGCTCATTAGCAATCGGGCCAAACGCACTTGTTGGCACCAAGTCGACCATCTGGCCATCAGCCGCCCAAGGATAATCACGTGCCGCATGTGGATCTGCATCGGCATAAGTATCGCCATTGGAATCTACGCCTTTCCACGGGGTATAGGTAACAGTCGGGTTATATGCCAAACCATTGCGACAAACGTCTATATTGGTATGACCGCCCGTTTGGGAGTTTGGACCAAGATACTCCCAGTCCATGCTACCCGAATCGTCCAGCACGACCATGATATTGGGCTGTACCGCCTGAGAGAGAAACAACGGCACTTGAGACAATTCACCCGGTGCCGAAGCCGCCAGACCCAACCCAGGGACGGCAATATACAAACTGATGACACCAGCCAGCAACCAATGCCTATTCTTCTTCATGGATTCCATCTTCATCTCCTGTCAGCCCGTTTATAGCGGTGTCTGATAATTACTTTGCAGTACATAGCGCGCGTTGCCATCCCTTCCCCAGGCCATGGTCGTGATACGGAACATATAGCGTTTGGCGCGTGCCGAGGGGAGTTGATAGTTCTGCACCGCAACATTCTTCGCGCCCACCTCGTAGGATCCGAGGTATTCGACGATCAGCTTCGGTTGGTTGGCCACGGCGGACCCGTTCCCAATAACTGGAAGCACATAGCTCTTTGGATTGAGGTTGGCATCCTTTATTGTAATTGTATCACCCAAGGTTAGCGCGTTCTTAGTCAGCTTGTTGGGATCACTCCAATCCGCTTCCTCGGTTGGATCGAAGAGGCAGTTAGCCGGCGCAGCAGAGCATGGGAAAACGGTTGGATAATTACATGTCGGCTCTTGGAAGTCGGAATAGAGGCCATCCACGTTGCCTGCCGTACTGGCAATCACCGATGATGCGCTACTGCTTCCAAGATAGAATTCATTCCAATCCCTGCCGGCACCATTAGCCGTATCGTTGCATTTTTCGAACATCGCCGCGTGAACATCGGCTTGAATCCATTTCTCGGCCTCGCGGAGCGCAATCTCAGCCGCCTGCTGCGCGCTGATAGTCTGGCCAAAATTACCCGCCATGCGTTCCTCCATGACGGTATTGTCCATACCCGAAACCGCAACGAGCGTCAACACCACGATCAATAGCAACGCGGTGATCATAATGGCGCCCCGCTGCCGCCGGCCTGAAAACCGGCCAAAGGAAGAAGACCGGACGAGGAAAATCTTGGTCATAAAAACTCTCCAACCTGATTACGCAGTTTGACAGTAAAGGTGATATCTCGGAGCACATCGGTATCCTGATCGGCTTGGCCATTGGCATTACCAACTGGCCGACCACCATTGATCCGCAAAGTGACCCGAACTGATGCAATACGCCGTAGTGGCAGAGTCGCATCCCAATCCACATATCTGTCAGCGGAACCGTCGTGATCGGGAAATTCCTCATCAATGCCAAACTGAACCTGAAAATCTTCCACGCCCTCGATCAGCTCCTCCGCCGAGGCCCGTTTCTGTCCGATCTTACGCATCATCAATGAACTGATGGTCTTTCCTCCGACAGTTTTTGTGGCCAGAAAGAAGCGCACCGCCTCCAGTTTACGCATCCATGCCGGCTTATTATTACCGAATACGTACTCGATACCCGCGGATGTATTTCCGGTAGCGCTGTGCTGCATACTCGCCACCGCCACCGGCGCGCTGGCTGCGGCCGCCGCTGCCGCCGCGCCCGAAGGCAAGCTGTTAGTCAACCTGAAAACCGCGCTGCGCTCGCAATCACCCACAACCATGACAGAGCCGTTACCGACATTGAAGTTATCCAGGTGTTTCTCGTAATTTTTGTCGCGCCATACCGACAATGGTGCGCTCTGACCAGCCTGGGCGGCAACCCGGATAGGGTATTCGGCATCCGCGTAGACCAACGTCAACGTATCAGGCGCGCCACCTGCTCCGTCCGTACCCGATATCGGCAGAGTGAAATCCGGCATCCAACTGGCGGTGGGCGTATCGTTCACCGCCACAGTGGAAGTGATATTTGTATTGCCATCGATCATCGACCGGGCACAGCCCATGTAGCCCGCGATACTAATGCGATTGATCATTTCAGTGATCGTAAAACGCAGATTCTCCTGCATGCGGGCTAGATCCTGCTGGGTGATAGATGCCTGCTTGGTTCCTGAAAAAATGGTGAATGCCCCAGCCGCCAAAAGCAGGCTGAGCAACATCGCAACCATCAACTCAACCAGCGTCAAGCCCCGACTACGCCGCAACATAGAATAGCGGTTTATCATGGCAACACTCCCATGCCGAAATAGGCCAGCGGGGTATTTGGATTCTGATCGTGGTTCCACCAGATACGCACCACCAGCGGCGCGTTTGGTCCGCCGGAACAATCCTCGCCGCCAGGTGCCACTACCGTGTCGATGTCATTGGATCGGCAGATGCTGCCCACGCCCTCGGGCAGGTTATTGGCGAGCGCATCGCGCCATTGCTTGTAATCATAGGTCGCCAGATTGGCGGGAGAGCAACCGCTAGAGATACAACTCGGAAGCGATCCGGGAGAACCCGTCAGATTGTCATATTGCCCCCCCGAGGCGCCCGCCGGGTTAGCGCGGACCCGATCCGCCATATC
>JALSSX010000171.1 GCA_026984055.1 Sedimenticola sp.
CTTCTGACCTTCTTGAAGTTTCAATCGAATCTGGGCGGGAGCCTGAAGCAGATCCCCGGATTGCTGCAACTCAACCTGTTCGAAAAACGGAACCTGATGGCCTTGTTGCGGGGAGACCCGCCAACTACACAGCAGGTTAATATCAATCAATTGGCGCTGTTGTGAAAGTTAACGGGACAGCAGTGATGGGCCAGATCCATTATCGGAACGGTTGGATTGATCATTCGGACTGAAGCACCCGGATGATGTAAGGTTGGCTGTGATTCGGCCGCGGGATGTCCGCAGCCGATCCCGCACGGATGTATTCGCGGCGTTTCCGCAGGCGAATCACCGGCGACCGGTTACGTATTTCCATGACAACCGGGGTGTCGTATCCATGGGGACCGTTGGCGTGCCGCTCATTGCATTCCCGGCATGGCGCAAGCAGGCGGGGTCGCGATCGCGGATGCCGCCGGGGCGCGCGTCGCCACGCAGCCGCGCGGCTGTCATCAATCTGTCATGAATGCGTCATATTCTGGTCATGTCGCTCGCGGAGAATGCGCCTCGTCGTATTCTTCGTTTCAACAAGCAGGACTGAATTATGAATAAGTCGTTATCCGGTAGCGTATTCCTGGCCATGGCGCTGGCTGGCGGTGTTCAGGCAGCAGGCCGTGACACCATCAGCATCGTCGGTTCGTCGACGGTATACCCGTTCGCGACCGTGGTCGCAGAGCGTTTTGGCCGCATGGGCCATAAGACGCCAAAGGTCGAGTCGACCGGTTCTGGTGGCGGCATGAAGCTGTTTTGTCGGGGCACCGGCATCGATACGCCAGATATCACTAACGCCTCGCGGCGCATCAAGAAGAGTGAGTTCAATAGCTGCCACCAGAATGGCGTGATCGGCATCACCGAGGTCAAGATAGGCTACGATGGCATCGTTGTCGCGAACACCCGATCCGCGCCGCGCTTCGAGTTGAGCCGCAAGGATTTGTTTCTGGCGTTGGCGCGCAATGTGCCGTCGCCGGATGGCAGCGAATCGCTGGTGGAGAATCCGTACAAGACTTGGAAGCAAGTCGATCCATCATTACCTGATACCCGCATCGAGGTGTTGGGCCCGCCGCCGACATCGGGTACCCGCGATGCCTTCGCTGAATTGGCGATGGAAGGCGGTTGCAAACAGTTTCCGTGGATCAAGGCGATCAAGAAAACGAACAAGAAGCGTTACAAGGCGATCTGCCACGGCATGCGCGAGGATGGCGCATATATCGAGGCGGGCGAGAACGACAATCTGATCGTACAGAAGCTGGAGGCCAATCCGAAGGCACTGGGTGTTTTCGGCTACAGTTATCTGGAACAGAACGAGGATAAGATTCAGGGATCCATCATCGATGGCGTGGCGCCGGAATTCGAATCGATCTCGGATGGCAGCTACCCGGTGTCGCGTCCCTTGTTTTTCTACGTTAAGCACGCGCATGTTGGCAAGGTGCCGGGCATGCGTGGCTATATCCAGGAGTTCACCACCGAGGCGGCGATCGGTGACGAGGGTTATCTGGTCGACAAGGGCCTGATTCCGATGTCTCGGGAAGAACGCACCCAGGTTCGCCGTGACGCACGGGCGCTGAAGAACCTGGAACTGTAAGGATTCGCCGCGAGGGTGGCGTCGCGTCATGGCGTCGCCCTTGGACGCCACTCGTCGGAAGAGGCCTCGATGAACTCGACCACCCTGTTGCTCGTACTGCTGGCCCTGGTGGCTTTCGGTTATTTCCTTGGCCGTCATCGCTCGCTGGCGTTGGTTCGCTCGCGGGGCGGACATCGCCGTGATCTGCATTCACTCCCCGAATACTATGGCTACATGGCGGCATTGTGGGCCGGTCTGCCGGCGCTGATTCTGTTGCTCGCCTGGAGCGCGCTGGAACCGGTGACGCTGAATCATCTGCTCGTCGCGCATTTCCCGGCCAATTACCAGGGCATGTCGTCCAATGATATCGGCTTGGCCTTGAACAGCCTGCACCTGGAGGCGGAGCAGGGCGATCCCGCGGATATCGCGGATCCCGCGCGGCGCCAGCAGGTGGCCTACCTGATGCAGCTTCGGGATACCAGCCGGTTACTGAAGGCTGCGCTGGTCGTCGTGTTGTCCCTGGCCGGGCTGGCCTGGGCAAGCAGCCGTATCTCGCCGCGATTTCGTGCGCGCAATGCCGTCGAAGGCATTGTTCGCTATATCCTGATCGCGGCGTCCAGCGTGGCGATCATCACCACGGTCGGCATTGTATTGTCGGTGTTGTTCGAATCGCTGCGTTTCTTCGCCAAGGTGCCGGTTACCGAGTTCCTGTTCGGCCTGGACTGGAGTCCGCAGATCGCGATCCGCGCCGGCCAGGTAGGTTCGGACGGGGCCTTCGGCATCATCCCTTTGTTTGTCGGCACCTTGTTGATCGCGCTGATCGCGCTGGCGCTGGCGGTGCCGATCGGCTTGATGACGGCGATCTATCTGTCGGAGTATGCCTCGCCGCGCTTCCGCGCGATCGCCAAGCCGACGTTGGAAGTGCTGGCTGGCATCCCGACCGTCGTCTATGGCTTTTTCGCCGCGTTGACCGTCGCGCCAGCGATACGCCATCTCGGTGAATTGCTGGGCTTGGAGGTTTCGTCCGAAAGTGCGTTGGCCGCTGGCATCGTCATGGGGGTGATGATCATTCCGTTCATGTCGTCGCTGTCCGAGGATGTGATTAGCGCGGTGCCTCGGGCGATGCGCGATGGTTCCCT